>CAZGMH010000007.1:2267-29580 GCA_964526765.1 uncultured Eubacterium sp. | reverse complement strand
CAGAACTAATACCTGGCCACTTAGCGAGATTTTTTCGAGCTTAGTGGATATGATACAATATGAGCACTTACGGCAATTCAGAACGTTAAAAAATAAACCATGATAAAAGAGGTAAAACTATGAAGAAAAAATCAGGACTGGCGGTGTTTTTTTGTACGGCTCTGCTGCTGCTTTCACTGTTATGTACTCCGGCGGCTTCGTATGGGCAGGCAGTTAATACACAGGCAGCCGACGCCCAGGCAGACGGTGCAGAAGCACAGACAGATGATGCGCAGACAGGAGCAGGCGGGAGCGGCGGCAATATGTCCGCCAGCGGTTTCCGTGTACGCGCTGCAGCGGGACTGGACGGATATTATAAGGCGGGCGCGCCCATTCCGCTGACGATTTATCTGGAAAGCCTGAATGAAGATTTTGAAGGGATTGTGCGGGTGATTGTTCCGGGAAGCGGATATGGCGTCCGGGCGACAGCTTATGAAAAAGATATTATGCTGACCGCAGGCTCCGAAAAAACAGTCTCCATGTCGGTAGAAAACGGATATGGAATGGGGAATCTCAAGCTGGAACTGGAAAATGCCAGGGGAAAAGTTGTACTGGAATATGAGATAGAGACAAAAAATCAGACAAATGAGAGCGTATTGGTGGGAATCCTCAGCAATGATTTTACTGCGCTGAATTACTTTGACGGAAAAAGACTTGGCTTTGGCAGCTATGAATTGTCCACGCAGGCAGTAGAACTGGACGCAGATACGTTTCCGGCACAGGCTTCAGGGCTGGAAGCGCTTGGCTATCTGATTATTAACAGTTACGACACTTCTGTTTTGGGCGAAGAACAGCGGGAGGCGATAAAAGGATGGGTAGAAAGCGGCGGTATTCTTATTCTTGGCACAGGTTCTGATTACCGGCAGACGTTGTCCGGTTTTCAGGACGGATTTATCAGCGGGAGTATCGGTTCACCTGTATCCGGCGTACTAAGTCTGGCTCAGGGGCTGGAGGAAGTACCGTTTTCCGAGGAGGACGGAATCGTAGAACTTTCCGTGGAGGACGGAAGCCCGCTTGATCTGGTGATGAGCATACCGGAGCTGATCTGGACGCGGAATTACGGACAGGGGCATGTGGTTATGACAGCCTTTAACCTGGGAATGGAGCCGGTCAGCAGTTGGGCGGAGAAAGGCGAGATGGCGCAGCAGCTTCTCACATATGCGGCGTCCGGCTACAGCGCACAGCGTATCGAGAATCTCAATTATGGAGATTCCATGGATTCATGGGCGCTTTCAAACGCACTGGACAGCCTGCATGTAGTGGCGTCCCCAAATATGAAACTGTTCATCATTTTATTTGCTGCATTTGTGTTTTTTGCCGGTCCCGGACTGTATCTGATATTGAAGGCCGTCGATAAAAGGGAGTGGATGTGGGGAATGATACCCGCATTGGCTGTCGTGGTGACGGCGGGAGTATTTTTGTTCAGCCGGGATATGCGTATCTCAGACCCGCAGGAGGCGTCGGTTACTTCTGTTTATTATGATGCAGAGGAGGATGCTTCTTCCCATAAAACATATATTGGTATCCGGGTGCCGGGAGCATCCGGGGAGCAGGTTACATTGAGCGGCGGATTGTATAATCTGCGGCTTATGGATAACTATAGTTACACATGGTACAGTTCTTATAATGATTCCGGAGATATCTATTCATACAGCACGGCAATGCGGGAGCTTTCCGAAGGATATCAGCTGACAATGCAGAACCAGGGGGTTTTTGAATCCACATATCTGACCGCAGATTATACGGCGGGCGCGGAAGAAACGTTCGGGCTGGAAACGCAGATCATAAAAAGCCTGTCCGGCATCAGCGGAACCGTTACGAACAATACGGGGCGCGATCTGTATGGCGTGTCGGTCTGCACAGATACCCATATGGTGATGATCGGGGAATTGAAAGCCGGTGAGAGCGCGTCCTTTGAGGAAGGGGATAATGAATTTTTCAAAGCGGGTTATATGAGCTATAGTGATTACGGCGTTCCGGTTACGGAGGAGAATGAACAATTTTTACAGCAATTAGAGAATATATGGAGTCTGTTTGAGAGCGAATATTTGTATTCCATGGATCCCATGAGCGCCTATACCTTTGCCTGGGTTCCGGAGTGGGAGGCAGACTATGTGGAGCAGAACGAGGTGGAGGAAGTAAACACGGCAATGCTGGTTCGGCGTGATACGGCAGTCTATGAGGGATACCCGGATGCGCAGACCGCGGATTTGTTCCCATATACGGTGGGTTCGCCAAATAATTGGGATACGGACGGCTGGATGTATGACGATGAAGTGGAAGTATCCTTTGATATGAGTACAGTGATCGGTGAAGTGTACGCCCTTATCCGGGCGGATGATTCGGCTTCTGTCTGGGGAACAACGGAAAATGTAACGGTTTATGCATACAATTTGCAGACCGGTGAATATGACGAGCTGTTTACGGAAGGATTAATCGAGGAGTTCCCGGATGGCTGCCCATATATGGATGAATATGGTATCATACAGATGAAATTTACCAGTACGCTGACAGATCAGACGGATTACGCGCCGGAAATTACAGTGATCGGAGGTGGGCTCTGATGCTTACGATAGAACATTTATATAAGAATTTCGGAAATTTCCGCGCGGTGGACGATCTGAATCTCCATATTGGGCAGGGGGAAATTTTTGGATTTGTAGGGCACAATGGAGCGGGGAAAACCACGACGATGAAGATTACGGTGGGACTTTTGGCCGCTACCGGCGGAAACATCTACATTGACGGTGTGGATGCCTTTAAGGATTATCACAAGATTAAGCGGAAATTTGGTTATATGCCGGATTTTTTCGGTGTATATGATAATCTGAAAGCCCTCGAATATATGGAATTTTACGCATCCCTGTATGGGATTGTGGGAAAACAGGCGAGAACGACCTGCCTGGGGTTGATGGATCTGGTGAATTTGTCCGATAAGGCAGATACTTATGTGGACAGTTTATCCAGGGGGATGAAGCAGCGGCTTTGCCTTGCCCGCAGCCTGGTCCACAATCCGGGATTGCTGGTTCTGGATGAACCGGCTTCCGGCCTGGATCCGAGGGCCAGATTTGAGATGAAGGAGATTTTGAAAAATCTCGGTTCTATGGGAAAAACCGTTATCATAAGTTCCCATATTTTGCCGGAATTGGCGGATATGTGCGATACGATCGGCATTATGCAGCGGGGAAAACTGATCATGTACGGAACGGTAGACGATATTCAGATGAGGGCGATGCACGCCCGGCCGCTTCATGTCCGTGTTCTGGAAAAGCAGGAGGAGGCTGTGCGGATTCTCAGGGAGGATCCGCATTCCCGCAGGGTATCCGTGAGGGAAGATTATTTGATTTCCGATTACACGGGAGATGATGCGGACAGCGCGCAGCTTTTGAAGCGCCTGATGCTGGCGGATATCCCGGTGGAAAGCTTTTATAAGGAAAAGGGTAATCTGGAATCGCTGTTCCTGGAACTGACAAATGAGAACGATGCCGGGAAGGAAACGGCGGTGCAGTCCGCAGGGCAGGGAGGCGAGGTATGATGAAAGCAAATCCGATCTTGAAAAAAGAACTGGTATTGGGTTCCAGAAGCATTAAATTTCCAATTGCATTAATGTGTTACAGCGGATGTATGGCGCTGACTGCGTTAGGATTTCTGGCAGTGTCAGATACCAGATATTCAGGGAGTACGAATTTTGAACTGCTGACAACGGTTTTTCTGATTCTTGCATTTATACAGCTCGGATTAATCTGCATTATCATTCCGGTGCTGACAGCGGGCAGCATTGCCGGTGAAAGGGAGCGTCAGACGTTGGATTTGCTTTTGACCGCGCCGGTGAAATCCATCACAATTATATTCGGGAAACTGCTGTCCTCCATGTGCAATGTGATTTTATTTGTTGTCAGCAGCCTTCCGGCTATGGCAGTGGCATTTTTATACGGCGGAATCCAGTGGAAGTTTTTGTTTATATTTTTGGCGGCGATTATGGTTACGGCGTTTTTCTGCGGGGGTATCGGCGTTTGGTGCGCCTCTATCTTTAAGAAAACAATTCTGTCAATTATTGTGACGCTTGCCATGGAGATGGCGTTCTTTTTAGGAACAATTGTAATTGTTGCCGGTATCTATGCGGGCAAATACAGTTTTCTGATGAATACGGCCGCGGATGCCGCGTCAGGCAGTATGTCCACCGTGCAGATGGGCTGGATTCCGGCAATTTTGTATCTGAATCCGGCAATTGGATTTGCGGACGCCATGATGCATACGTATACGGGGCTCAACATGATACAGAACTTTTTGAGTTCCGGTACGGTTGGCAAGGTCGCGCCGGGACTTGTCAGCCTGTCCGCGCACTGGTATTGGATTAGTTTTGCCGTGACGGCGGCGCTCGGCGTATTCTTTATCTTTCTGGCGGCAAGACGTTTGGATGCGGTACGCAGGAAAGAAAAATTCCAGCAGCCGGTGAAGAAGAAAAAAAGATGAGGATTTGAAAGGTGTATCAGGATACAGATCGGGATAAAAACATTCAAAAATTCATAAAGCGTCTGTACCGATGGGTATTTTGGCGTCATCTGGCGGATAAGCTGATGCGGTGCGTACCGGCGGGGGTTTTGGGCGGCGCCATCCTGGAGCTGGTTGCATATTTTACTCCGTGGTACAATGTCCATCTCTGGGCGGTGGGAGTGATAGCGCTCTCTGTTCTTGCAGCCTTTGGCTGGGCAATCGCTGCCCGGCCGGGCGTCAGGGATGCGGCTTTGGCGCTGGATGCGACAGGGCTCAAGGAGCGGACAGTCACGGCATGGGAACTGTTAGGAGACGGCAGTTTTTTTGCCGGGATGCAAAAAAAAGATGCGTGGGAGCATTTGTCCGAAGTCCAGGTGCGAAAAAGGCTGCCTCTGGGAATCTCCTGGAAACGTCCGGCATTTCTGGCGGCGGCGGCAGTGTTTTTTCTGGTGAGCTTTGCGGCTCCTTCCCCGGCTAAGGAGGAGGCGGCCAACCGTCATCTGGCTGCGGAGAAGGCGCAGGAAGAACAGGACAAAATCGAGCAGGCTGCTGAGGAACTTACAAAGGATTTTGATGAGGAAAAACTGTCCTCGCAGGAGTATGAGGAATACAAAGAATTGCTGGAACAGTTAAAGCAGGAGTTTGACGCGGCAGAGACGGAAGAATCTCTGGATAAGGCGCTGGAACGGGCGGAATATAAGTTATCTGAGGCGGCAAAAAATACGGAAAACCAAACCGTACAGGAGAAGATGCAGCAATTGTCGGCATCTCTGGGCGGGGATAAAAAGGAAAATACGAAGGAGGGGCAGGATACTCTTCAGGCAGCCGCAGATATGGAACAGTTAGCCAAAGAAGCGGAGGAACTGCTGGATCGGCTGGAAGAATCCGGGGACATGGAAGAACTGTCAGAAGAGGAGCTGGAAGCTTTAGAGGAAGCTTTAGAAGAACTGGCACAGTCGGCGCAGGACAGTGATATGGCAGAACAGCTTCAAAGTGCGGCGGCACAGTTGGCGTCAGGAAGCCTGAGCGCTTCTCAGCTTGCCTCTGCCCAGGCGACAGTCAGCGCTATGAAGCAGCAGGCTTCGGCGGCGCTCGCAAAAAATCAGGAAAATACAGGGCAGAACGGCAGCAGCAATTCCAATGGAAACAATAATTCCGGGAATGGAAACTCGAACGGAAATGGAAACGGGAACGGGAACGGAAACGGGAACGGGAACGGAAACGGGAATGGAAACGGAAGCGGAAATGGCAGCGGTACGGGCTGGAATTACGGCAGTAAAAACGGAACAGAGCAGGAGACTGCCTATAACGGCGAACTGGTGGCTGTTCCGAATGGAGTCGGAGAGGATGGAAACCTGACCGGCGCTGCCGGGGAAGGGGAATCTTATTCCACCCAGGGAGGCCCGTCCCTGACCTGGTCCGGCGACGCGGTAGCTTACGATCAGGTTATCGGCTCCTACAGTGACCAGGCAGTATCGAAGGTACAGGGGGCGGACTATCCAAGCGGAGTGCAGGATATTGTAAAATCTTATTTTGAATCGATTCAGGGCGGTTCAAATTAAAAATATTTGAATGATGAAGGAGAACATAATGGTGAACGGAATCAGTGAACAGGAAATCAAAGAGATGGCTGCAAAGGTCAGCGCCTGCGAGGCGGAGATCGGAAAGGCGATTATCGGGCAGAAAGATGTCATCCGGCAGGTGATTCTGGCAATTTTATCAGACGGAAATGTGCTTCTTGAGGGCGTGCCGGGATTGGGAAAGACGGAGCTGGTAAAGGCAATTTCCAGAGTATTTCAGATGAGCTTTTCCCGAATCCAGTTTACCCCGGATCTGATGCCTGCGGATGTGACGGGCACGAATTTGATATTAAAAGAGGGGGAACGAAATGTATTTCAGTTTGAGCAGGGACCGGTTTTTGCGCAGTTAGTCCTGGCGGATGAAATTAACCGCGCCACACCGAAAACCCAGGCGGCGCTTTTGGAGGCCATGCAGGAGAAAACCGTGACGGCAGGGCGCAGGACCTATGAGCTGCCCAGCCCGTTTCTTGTTTTGGCGACACAGAATCCGATTGAGAATGAAGGTACTTATCCTCTGCCGGAAGCGCAGATGGACCGTTTTCTGTTTAAGCTGCATGTGGATTTTCCGAGCAAGGAGGAGTTAAAAGAGATTCTGCAGATTACAGTCGGCACAGAACGCCCGGAGCTGACGGCAGTTCTGTCCGGTGACGAAATATTACAAATGAGGCAGGTGATCTGTCAGATGCCGGTTTCGGATGCGGTTATGGACTATGCTTTGTCCATCGTGGTGGCTACCCATCCCGAAGCGCCGGGGGCGCCGAAAGAAGTGTGCAGCTATGTGACGGCGGGGGCAAGCCCCAGGGCAGCCCAGGCAATCATCAAGACCGCCCGTGCCCGGGCGTGGCTAGAAGGCCGCTATAACGTAGCCTTTGAGGATGTGGATTACGTGGCGGTTCCGGCGCTTCGTCATCGTTTGATTACGAATTTTGAGGCAATTGCCGATGGAGTAAGTACGGATAAACTGATTTACGGAATCATGGATGCCGTTCGGCAGAAAAAATAAGAAGGATCAATTAACCGGGTGAAATATGAGCGAATTATTTGATGCGGATTTTTTTGCAAAATTAAATCATTTAAAACTGGCGTCGCATATCCGGCTGGACCAGGGGCAGAGCGGCAAAAGGAAATCTTCGGCAAAAGGCTCCTCGGTGGAATTTTCCGATTTCCGGGAATATCTGCCGGGCGACGATATCCGCCGGATTGACTGGAATGTGTATGGGCGTCTGGACAAATTATATATCAAACAGTTCATGGAAGAAAAGGAAGCGTGGTATCATATTTTTCTGGACGCCAGCGGTTCCATGGAATATGGAGAGAAAAAGAAGTCGGTTATGGCGCAGCGTCTGGCGGCGGTATTTGTCTGGCTGGCGCTCGGACAGCTCGACCGGGTGGAGGTATCTACCTTTCAGGGAGGGGCGCTTGGCAGGACGAGTCCGGTAGTTGGCAGGGGCAGTTTTCAAAAGCTTCTGAATGAGTTGGAAAAAATTTCTTTCGGAGGCGCCGGACAGATGAATGAAGCGGTCCGGCGCAGCAATTTCCATGGGAAGGGAGTCTGCATACTGATTTCTGATTTTCTGGAAAGCGGCGGTCTGGAGGATGCGATACGCTATCTGACTTATAAGCGTCAGGAAGTATATCTCATTCAGGTGCTTGCCAGGGAGGAGATAGATTTTGACGGGGAAGGAACGCTGGAGCTTCTCGATATGGAGGGCGCCGGGAGTATCCGGGTGACGATGAACCGGCAGGCTCTTATCATGTATAAAAAGGAATTGGAAAATCATAATTTCAGGCTGCAGCGCATGGCAAAACGCTATGGCTGCATTTATCAGCAGGTTGCTGCGGATGAAGATTTGGAAAAAATTGTCTTTGAGGCGTTGAGGCAGAAAGGATTGTTTGGATAGGTGGGCGTGCATGTATGGTGGCCGCTGGCGTTTTTGGCGCTGGCGCCGATAATTATCCTGCTCTATTTTTTAAAGCAGAATGTGAAAAAGAAAGATTTTTCCGCCATCATGCTGTGGCGGGAGGTTTACCGCACGGTGGAGGCGGCGAAGCCCTGGGAAAAATTGCGGAACAATATTTTGCTGGTTTTGCAGATTATCACAGCGTTGCTTTTTATTATTGCGCTCATGGGTCCGTGGCTGTCGTCTTCCGGCAGTGAGCAGGCGTTGACGGTCCTGGCGCTGGACAACAGCGCCAGTATGGATACGCTCTATGATGATGGACAGACAAGGCTGGAAACGGCGAAGGATGCCGCCTGCAAATATGTGGACGGCGCGGCGGAGGGCAGCAGTATCTATATTATCAGCGGCAATCAGCAGGCGGTGTTAGAACTTTCCAACAGCCGGGATAAGACAGAGGCGAAGAAGTGTATCCGGGAAATTGCCCAGACCTCCCTGGCAGGTGATTTATCCTCCTCCCTGGGACTGGTGCAGTCCTGCGTGAATCAGACGGAGGAATCTCAGATCGTATTTTTCACAGATACAGCGTTTGATAAGGGAGATTTAAAGGCACAGGTGGAAAGCTTTTACAGCGATGTACAGAATTGTTCTCTGGACAATGTCAGCTACAGTGTGAAGGAGGAACAATTACTGGTACTTGTGCAGGCGACGAATTATGGCGGCGGGGAACTGTCAAGGGAAATCAATCTGTACGGGGAAGATGCCGGGGGAAACGAACAGCTTCTGGAAATTGCGCAGATACAGATACCGGCGGGGGAAAGCGCTTCTGCATATTTTGAACTTTCGGCAGAGGAAGTGCAGGGAAGCTTTCAGGCGCTCCGGGCTGAACTGAATGAGCCGGACGCCCTGGCCGGAGATAATGAGGCATGGTGCGTGCTGGAGGAAAACCATACAAGCCGCGTCCTTCTGTTGACGCAGTCGAATTTATTTATAGAAAAAGCATTCCTGAACCTGTCGGGAGTGGAGGTTTACCGTACTTCAGATATGGGCGTATTCGGCACGGAGGACGGCGCGGGATATGATCTGTATATTTTTGACGGGATGACGCCGGAGGAGCTTCCGCAGACGGGAAACTTTTTGTTTTTCCACTGTGAGGATGAGCAGCTTTTTGAGGCGTCCGGCAGCGTGGAAGGAACAAGGTTAAACATTTTGGCGAGTGATATTACGAATTATACGGCGGAGGCATCCTTTGGGGTCAATTCTTCCAGGATATATGATGTGCCGGTATGGGGAACGGCGTTTCTGGAAGCCGGGGATGCCGCAGCAGGCTTTTACGGGATTTATGACGGACACCGGATGGCGGTCTTTGGATTTGATTTGCATGAGACAGATTTTTGCCTGCAGGCGGAATTTCCGATCCTGATATCGGAGCTGTCGGGTTATTTGCTGGATACGGGTCTGACAGAAAAAACGTCCTATATTGCGGGGGAGAGTATTGTCATTCACGGCAGCGGCAGCGGTTCAGATATTACGATTGCGAACCCGGATGGGAGTCTTGAGACAATTCCGGCTGTGGAGGCGGCGGGTTCCTATCTGGAGAAAAATCAGCCCGGTGTGTACCGGGTTTTCCAGGAACAGGAAGGCGTACAAAAGGAGCAAATGTTTGCGGTTCAGTTTCCAAACGGCGCGGAGTCCACGGTGGATTCGGCGCAGAGTATGGATTCGGCGCAGGAGGGATCTTCGGGAGAGCTGCGCGCCGGAGCGAGGGAGCTTCGCAGCTGGTTTTTGATAATTCTTCTTATTCTCATGGGAGTGGAATGGGCAGTTTATGTCAGGATATCGTAACTGTGACTAAGAAGCGGTAAAGGAGTAATGGCATGTATTTGGAATTTGCGCGTCCGTGGGCGCTTATATTGCTGCCGGTTTCGGCAGGATTTATCATATGGCTTGCAAAATATATGCGAAGCCGGTCTCTCAGCCGGCGTATCGGAATGACAGCCGTGCGGTGTCTGGTACTTGCCTTGGTGGTGTTTGCCCTTTCCGGTGTGAGCATCCGCAAAAACAATGATGTGACTTCTACGATTTTTCTTGTGGATCTGTCCGACAGCACCGGCAGTGTGCAGGCGCAGGAGGAGGAATTTGTGCGCCAGGCCATTGCCGATATGGGACAGAAAGATCAGGCAGGCATCGTCGTCTTTGGCTCGGATGCCCGGATTGAGCAGTTTATCAGTGACAAAAAGATATTTACGGCCTTTCAGTCAGAAGTCAGCGCGGGGGGAACAAATCTGGAACAGGCTGTTCAGACAGCTCTTGCCCTTTTCCCGGATGACAGCGCCCGCAGGCTGGTGCTGCTCACGGACGGTGCGGAAAACGAGGGGGATGTTATGGACTCCGTCCATGCTTTTGCGGGAAATGACGTAGAGTTTAAAGTGGTGTCGTATGACAGTTCCGTGGAGGAGGAAGTGTATGTCAGTAACGTCACCCTCCCCGATACGATCCGTCAGGGAGATTCTTTTCAGGTGCAGGTGGAAATTTATTCCACGGATAGTACAAATGCCGTCGTGAGCCTGTATTCGGGGCGGACATTAAAGGGGCAGAAGGATGTGGCGCTGCAAAAGGGCTGCAATCAGCTGCTGTTTTCCGATGAGGGCGTGGAAGGCGGCCTGAAAAGCTATCGCGTCACGGTGGAAGCCGAGAAAGATACTGTCACGGTCAATAATACGTACAGTGCGTTTACAACGGTAGAGGCGCGGGCAAAAATTCTTCTGGTGGAAGGCGAGAGCGGAAAAGGGGAGCCCTTTACCCGGATTTTGGATGCCTGCAACTACGATTATGACGTAGTGACGCCATCCGGTGTGCCGGCGCAGATTGCGGATATGACCCAGTATCAGTCCATTATACTGCTGGATGTCTACGCGGATGACCTCAGGGATGGTTTTCTGGATATTCTGGATTCCTATGTGAAAGATTATGCGGGAGGGCTGACTGCCATCGGCGGCAGTAACAGTTTTGCACTGGGAAATTACAGAAACACGCCGCTGGAGACGGTTCTTCCGGTGTCTGTGGATCTGGAGGGAGAAAAAGAAATACCAAAGCTTGCGATGGCAATGGTGATTGACCATTCCGGAAGTATGGATTCACCGTCTACGGAGAGAAGCAGTATTACCTGTATGGATATTGCGAAGCAGGCGGCAGTGAATGCCCTCGATTCCCTGAGGGAGATTGACGAGGTCGGCGTACTTGCGTTTGATGATACGTATACCTGGTCGGTACCCCTGCAGACCGCCGCGGATACGGATGAAATTGTATCTAAAATATCCGGGATTCAGGCGAACGGCGGTACGAGTATTTATCCGGCGCTGGCGGAAGCCGTGTCTGCCCTGTCCAAATCGGATGCGGCGCTGAAACATATTATTTTGCTGACAGACGGCCAGGACGGGTATCATCAGTATGATGACCTGCTTCTGCAGATGGAGGATTGCGGGATTACGCTTTCTACCGTGGCGGTAGGAACCGGAGCAGACAGCAGGACTTTGAGTGAGCTGGCGGAAGAAGGGGGAGGCAGATACTACTACTCTGATGCGGGAACTTCCCTGCCCCGTATTTTTGCCCAGGAAGTGTATTTGTCGTCTGAAAGTTACCTGATAAATGAAGAATTTGTTCCTGTGATTGTGAATTCCCATGAGATTTTGCAGGATATCTTTGAGGAAGGAAGCCCGAGCCTGCTTGGATATATTGCCGCCACAGCGAAGCCGACAGCGACAGTTCTCCTGGAATCTGACCGGCAGGACCCGATTCTGACCGTATGGCAGTATGGGCTTGGCAGGAGTGTGGCGTGGAACAGCGACGGGACAAATGAGTGGACGGGAAATTTTGCCGGGTGGGATAATTACGCTGCCCTGTGGCGCAATATTATTGATTGGACAATTTCTGAATCTGATCTGGGAAATGACGTGATGCGCGTGACGCAGGAGGCAGGTTCTGTCATTATAGATTATGAGACGGAGGAGTTTACAACGGATACGGATGTTGAAGCGGTGCTGACGGATGAGGACGGAAACCGGCAGGAGGTAAAGCTTCGCGCGGTTTCACCGGGAAAATACCGCGCCCAGGTGGATACAGACGGGACGGGTGTTTACAGTATCAACGTCCGTAAGCAGGACGGAGAGGAAATTGTAAAAAATGTCAATACTGCGGCGGCTATGCAGTATTCCCGGGAATACCGTTATGCGGAAATCAGTAATAATCTGGATGGATTTGTAGCCCAGGTGGGAGGCAGGTACATTACAGAGCCTTCGCAGGTCTTTGACACGGATCTGGAAGGAGCCGTATCAAAGACGGATATTACACAGGCGCTGCTGATTTTCGCAATTCTCCTTTTTGTGCTGGATATCGTGATGAGGCGTCTGCATCTTGACTGGCTTGCCGTTGCGGGAAATGTGGCAATCTGGATAAGAGCAAAGGCGCTGGGCGCTAAAAAAGAGGGCAGACAAAAAAAGAATACTGAATCGGGGAAAATGAAAAAGACCGCGGATGAAAAAGATAATAAAAATATTGAGACGACCGAAAAGGCAAAAGTCCCGGAAAAGAAAAAAAGAACGGATTTTTCTGCTGCCGATAAGAAAAAGAAGCGGGAGAGCCAGCCGGAAGTTATTGATACGGCGGCGCTGCTGAAAAAGAAGCAGGAGCGGGATCTGTAACGGCAGAACATGATCCGCAGGGCGTCCGCCCGCAGGTTTTTGTTTCACAGGAATAGTGCGAAGCAATTTCCTGTGAAATAAAAAAAGGAATCCGGGAGGGATCATACCCTCCGGATTCCTTTTTCGGTAAATTCAATCAGCCGTTCTTTATAGAGATGGCCGGCAGCCCGCTTAAATGCGTTTTTGCTCATGTGGGTTTCCCTTTTGATGATTTCCGGGGAAGCCTTGTCGTTAAAGGGCAGTACGCCGCCGAACTCATCGATGATCTTAAGCAGTTCATCCGCGTCCCGGTCCATCTGGATATAGGCTTTCTCGCGGATTGTCAGATCCAGTTTTCCGTCTGCTTTTACATTTGTGACTTTTGCCTCGATGACATCGCCGATTTTTAAGGCGCTGGTATTTTCAAATCCGGGAATCCGGGCTGAGTATCGGTCGTCTACAGCTACAAATGTACCGAAGTTATCACTGAATTCATAGACACGCCCTTTGACGGTATCGCCTTTTTGATAAGGCGAATCTGTGGAAAGCAGGTGATACAGCCCCTCCATTGTAGCGCAGAGCCGGCTGCTCTTATCGATATAAAGAGTAACCAGGACCTCGTCCCCCTCTTTTAATTTCCGAAGCTGTTCCTTATATGGAAGAAAAAGATCCTTTTCCAGCCCCCAGTCGAGGAAAGCGCCGATTTTTGTGACCTGCGCCACACGCAGCACGGCGACGCCGCCGACAGCCAGCTTTGGATCGTTTGTGGTGGCGATCAGCCGGTCTTTGGAATCCTTATATAAGAAAACCTCCAGTTTGTCATGGAGCTTTGTGCCCGCAGGAACCTGTTTTGCCGGGAGCAGGACCCGGGTTTCGCTGTCCCGGCTTTCTGCCAGATAGATACCGAAATCCACTGTTTTTACGACGGTGAGTATTTGCTTTTCTCCTAATTTCATAAAATCTCTCCTTCAAATTCTGCGACTGCATAGGGGGAACCCTGGGCGTCGTTCAGGCAGACCGTTATTTTGCCGCCCTCTGTTGTCATAACCGGGTAAATCGTATCTCCGTATACGGCGGAGTTCCTGTATTCAACCCTGAGCTGCCGGGTTACAAAGCCGTCCGGCAGGCATTCTTCGGCCATTGGCACATATCGCTCATTATTAACATGATGGTTGGAGTCTATGTCAAGCTTGCGCACGGCGATTGGTTCCATTGGAATCCCTGCCCCGGGCGCCGCAATTTTGCGGGGGGATTTCTCCATGTCAAGAGGCGGTTCGCACTGGTACAGGTCGCTTACCTCTTTCGGGATGCGTACCGGATGTCCGGTATGGATATTCATATAGATCCAGTTTGTGTTGGCATAAGCGATCAGATTGCCGTCAGAATCTTCCATTTTGTAGTTACGGAAGCCAAAAAAGCTTTTCCAGCCGTAAGCCCATGTGCTGACGGTTATTTCTTCATATAATTTCGGATAACGCTCCACGATAATCTGCCAGGAGGACAGAATCCATGCCAGCCCCTCTTTTTTCATTGCTTCCACCCCATGCCCGATGGATTCAGAATGAAAGGTGCTGCAATCCTGGAAATAATTAATGATTGCCGGCAATGTGATGTGCAGGCTGCCGTCCACTTCACTGAAGCGGATCCTGCTTTTGAAACTGTACATGAGCCATCCCTCCTGAATTTCCGGATACTGTCTGTTAGCATTTCATCCCATATGCGGCATTTCACAAAATAAGACATTCCGGTGATGTAATCCTGATAAGATAAAAAAGCGCTGCCGTTCAGCCAAAGGCCAAACTGTAATAAAAAAGCGCTGCCGTTCAGCCGAAGACCGAACTGTAATAAAAAAGCGCTGCCGTTCAGCCAAAGGCCGAACTGTAATAAAAAAGCACCACGACCATGGTGCTTTCAGAACTGGCCCACAAGGATTCGAACCTTGAAATGACGGAGTCAGAGTCCGTTGCCTTACCGTTTGGCGATGGGCCATTGCTTATCAACAAAAGCTATTATATATGATATGTCAGTGGAATGCAAGTATTTTTTCAAGAAAATATGTGTGATTATTTGGTAACATTTTGTTAAAATATCTGACATTTACAGGGTCATCTCTCCCGAAAAGTAACAATTTTTTCGCCGATGACAGCAAATTCTATCGGAGCGCCTGCAGTTAATTTCGCACGCCCGCCAGTGCTTTCTGTGATTTCCGCGCAGAAAGCATCCAAAAAATCCGCCGGGACCATGACGTCAAGCTCAGCCGTATCCGTATAGCGGGTATCCATCGCTGTGATATTGTTTTTTGCAGTCAGATACCGGATTTTTCCGATGCCGTTATAATCCGTATGGATGGTCAGCGGTATGCCGGTCTTCTTTTCGATGATGGCGCTGTTTGCCAGACCTTCCCGGACAGATCTCTGATAAGCGCGCACCAGCCCGCCGGTTCCGAGAAGCGTTCCGCCGAAATATCGCGTCACAACGACCATGCAGTCATGAATACCTTCGCGTACCAGTACGTCCAGCATGGGACGTCCGGCAGTGCCGCCGGGCTCCCCGTCGTCGCTGCATCTTTGGAGTTCATGATTTTTTCCTATTGTATATGCAAAACAGTTATGCCGGGCATCCCAGTATTGTTTTCTCATCTTTGCCAGAAATGCGAGGGCTTCCTCCTCGCTGGAAACCGGCTGGGTATTGGCAATAAACCGGGATTTTTTTTCTTCAATTTCTCCCTGGCCGCCCTGGTAAATCGTTTTATAGCTGTCCATAAAAGATCCCTTTCCGCTTAGTAATGTTTATGTGAAAAGTATATCACATCTTTTCATATTTCACAAATGGTGGTAGAATGGAAAAATAAATGGTGGTAAAATGGAAGGATAAAACAGGAAAAAGGGTGAAATAAGAAACAATGTGGGGGATTTTTCCCCAAATTGCGGATATTGGAGGTTAAATATGAACTATGGCAGAAAAAATGCCGGAAGGAGAAAACGGGAGCTGGCTTCCCGCTGGGAGGCGGTAAAACGAAAAATATTCGTAATCATTTTGCTGGCTGTTCTCCTGCTTCTGCTTGGCGGGGGCGCTTATGCCGGGCGGATCGGTTATGACTATGTGAAGGGGATTATTGCGGAAGCGCCGGATGTCAGCGAGATCGACGCGACGCCGTCGGGATATATGTCTTATGTGTACGACGCGGAAGGAAATCTGACGGCGCAGCTTGTGGGAACCGGTTCAAACCGCGTTTATGTCACGTTGGATGAAATACCGGAGAATCTTCAGCATGCATTTGTGGCGATTGAGGATGAACGTTTTTATGAGCATAACGGGATCGATCTGAACGGAATTGTGCGCGCTGGCCTGCGGGTAATTACGACCGGAGGGTTAAGCGAGGGCGCCAGCACGATTACGCAGCAGCTGTTGAAGAACAATGTTTTTGAGGGATGGACTTCGGAAACGAAGATGGAGAGCGTCAGGAGGAAACTCCAGGAACAGTATCTGGCGGTCCAGCTTGAGAAAGAGGTCTCGAAAGACTGGATTATGGAAAATTACTTAAATACCATCAACCTGGGGCAGAATACGCTGGGCGTCCAGGCGGCGTCCCGCAGATATTTTGGAAAAGACGTCTCGGAGCTGACCCTTTCCGAGTGCGCGGCGATTGCGGCGATCACGCAGAATCCGTCAAAATACAATCCGATTTCCCATCCGGAGGATAATAATGAACGGCGTCTGAAAGTACTCAAAAATATGATGGAACAGGAATATATCACACAAAAAGAGTACGAAGAGGCGGCTGCGGATGATGTTTATGAGCGTATCCAGAATGTCAACACGGAGCTGGAGAACAGCGAAACAAATATTACTTCCTATTTTGTGGATGCGCTTACGGAGGAGATAATCGAAGACCTGCAGGACGAGCTGGAATATTCGGAAGCGCAGGCGTATAAAGCGCTGTACAGCGGAGGCCTGACGATTTATTCCACACAGGATCCGGCGATCCAGGCGATTTGTGATGAGGAAGTAAATGATGACGACAATTATTCCATCAAAAAGCAGATTTCCTTTTCCTATGCGCTTTCGGTGCAGCAGGCGGACGGCTCGGTAGAACATTTCAGCGAGCAGAAGCTTCTTTCCTGGTTCAGGGAGAATGACAGCAGCTATGATCTGAACTATGACAGCGAGGAAGAAGCCCAGGCGGCAGTGGATAAATATAAAGAAGCGGTATTGGAGGATGGAGGTACTGTAATTGGTGAAAATCTGACGTTTACCGTACAGCCCCAGGTTTCGATGAGCATTGTGGATCAGTACACAGGGCAGGTGAAAGCGCTTGTAGGCGGCAGGGGAGAAAAGACGGCGAGCCTGACGCTGAACCGGGCGACGAATACATTGAGGCAGCCGGGCTCTACATTTAAGATACTTACCGCGTATGCGACGGCTTTGGAAAATCAGACCTGTACGCTGGCGACGACCGTGCTGGACGAGCCTATTACCTATTCTACGGGAAAAACGGTGCATAATGCGGACGGGCGCTACCGGGGATATACCAGTATCCGCGAGGCAATACAATCATCTGTCAATGTAGTTGCCATAAAGACAATCTGGGAGGTGACGCCGCAGGCCGGATATGAGATGGCGGAGAAGTTCGGTATTTCCACGCTTACTGAGGATGATATTGTGGAATCCATACCGCTGGGAGTAGGCAGCGTCTCCAATCTGGAAATGGCGGCGGCATATGCGGCGATTGCCAACGGCGGTACTTATACGGAACCGGTTTTATATACAAAGATTCTCGACCATGACGGGAATGTGCTGCTGGAGAAAACGCCGGAGACACACACGGTTATTAAAGACACAACCGCATTTCTGCTGACGTCCGCGATGGAGGACGTTGTGACAAAAGGTACGGGAAAGCTCTGTAATTTCGGCGGCATGTCCATCGCAGGGAAGACGGGAACGGCAGGCTCCACGGAGGTGACGAATGATTCCTGGTTTGTCGGCTTTACCCCATATTATACATGCGCGATCTGGGGAGGTTACGATGACAATTCCGACCTGCCTTCCACTACGTTTACAAAGACCATCTGGAATCATGCGATGGGGAGGATCCATGAGGGATTGGAGGATATCGGATTTGAACAGCCTGACGGTATAAAGAAATATTCTGTCTGCAGGACGTCCGGGAAACTGGCGATAGAAGGGGTATGTCCGGGCGTGACATCAGAATATTTTGCGGAGGGAACACAGCCGACGGAGAGCTGCGATTTGCATGAGACGGCGGTAATTTGTCCGGAATCCGGTCTGCTGGCGGGAGAATATTGTCCGGTGACAGAAACCAGAGTTTATGTGAAGGATTCCACGAACGAGGAAGAAAAAATGCCGACGGAAGTATGCAACATCCATACGGGCGAGTCGGTGATTGAGCAGATATTAGAGCAGATCAATCCGACGGAGGTGCAGCCTGTCGTACCGGAAACGCCGCCTGCCGATGGGACGGAACAATAAAAGAACACTTTTTTGTTTCATAGGAAATTGCTTTGCAATATTCCTATGAAACAAAAGCCCTGCGGGCAAAGGATGCGCAGCTTCGCGTGCGGAACAGGATTTTATGCTTGACAGTGAAATATTACTTTGATATAATCAAATCCGTAATAAATTTAATAATTTTGTAACAAATACGAGATAAAATTAACATAAACGGAGGAATATATGAAAGTTAGAAATATGAAGCTGGCGGCATGTCTGCTGGTCAGTGCACTGGTCATAACGGCAGGAGCTGTTCCGTCAAGCGCGGCACAGACAGGTCAGACGGCGGTTGTCACGGAGAATGACAGCACGACCGGTCTGGTATCGGGAGTATCACGTATACTTGTGGAGGCAAGCGCCCAGGCAAATACAGGCGTACAGGCTGCGGACGCAGATGTGCAGGATGCGGGTGTACAGGCTGCGGACGCAGATGCGGAATCCGAGGCTGGACAGGCGCAGGAGGAAGCCGCCAAAGAGCAGGAAGCGGATGATTCTTATGCTGACCTGGGAGTCGCGCAGGTAAACGATTATGTAAATGTCCGTGAGGAAGCATCCACAGACAGTAAAATCGTAGGCAAAATGAAAAATAATTCTGTGGCTGTTGTCGAGGAGGAGCAGGACGGTTGGTATAAGATAACCTCCGGTTCCATCAGCGGTTATATCAAATCCGATTACCTGACAGTTGGCGATCAGGAGTTAATCGATTCTGTGAAGTACCGGGTTGCGGAAGTCCAGACGGAAACATTGAAAGTAAGAGCTGAGGCGTCACAGGAAGCTTCCGTTGTAACTTTAGTCGGACTGGAGGACAAGCTTGAGGTTGTTGACGAGCAGACGGAGGGCTGGGTTAAGATAAAAACTTCAGATAAGGAAGGTTTCGTGTCCGCTGAATATGTCAGTGTGTATGATACATATCAGTATGCGGAGAAGCCGGAGCAGGCTTCCGGCGGCAATTCGGTTGCCAGCTATGCGCTGCAGTTCGTAGGGAACCCATATGTTTGGGGTGGGACAAGCCTGACAAACGGCGCTGACTGTTCCGGATTTATCATGAGCGTATATGCACATTTTGGAATATCCCTTCCGCATTCATCCTCCGCTTTGAGAGGCGTGGGAACCGGGGTCAGCTATTCGGAAGCACAGCCCGGCGATATCATCTGCTACAATGGCCATGTGGCGCTGTATATCGGGGGCGGTCAGATTGTACATGCAAGTAATTCAAGAGACGGCATTAAAGTTTCCAGTGCGACATATAAAAACATCCTGGCGGTGCGCAGAGTTTTGAACTAAAAAAACAGGACGGATAATACCCGCGGATTTTCCGCGGGTATATTTTTGCCCGCAAAAGGGCAGACTTTTAATGTTCATGGCGCCGGACTTTCATTTGTAAAATTATTATATATGCACAAAACACTTGTTCCGAAAAGGCGGAAATCATCAAAAAAATTCTCTACTTTTTTCTGTGGATAATGTGCATAACTCTGTGTATAACTCAAAAAAAAGCGAATTTTCAAACAAATTTACTGTGGATAAGTTTTTTGCCAAAAAATTATTTTGTTTAAAATTTTGTGTTGCATTTTTTCGATTTGTGTATATTGTCCATTTTATTGAAAGCAGGGGGAGTTCAGCCGTTTTGTATGCAAAGACAAAATGCTGTACTTGACGCGGACGCTCAATTATTGTATAAAAATGTAATGGAGTAATTTTCCTGATAAAAAACAGTTGGGAATGAAAAAGATGGGTAAAAGAGAAGAATTGGCGGGGGTGCGGGTTGATATTTGCGATCTGCGGGAAGCGCTTCACAAAATAGAATTGTATATGGGTAATGAATGTCTCAATATCGTAGAGACAATTAATATGAAAACAATTATTGCCGCCGGTGAGGATGAGAAGGTACGCCGATGCCTGGAAGAGATGGATCTGGTCATCCCTTCGGACAAAGAAATCCTTGTTGAACTGGGAGTCGGATCCGGGCAATATCCGGGCGATGTGGAGGAAAACCAGCTTCTTTATGAGTCATTGAAAAGGGCCTGCAGAGGGAAGCGCGGCATCTATCTGCTGACCGGGACGCGGGGACAGATGGATACCCTGTGCAATTATCTGGAAGAAAACTTTGACGACTGCATTATGATCTGCGGCAGCTGTATTTTTGAGGAATGCACGAATAATGCGGAAAGCGTCGTAAATGAAATAAATTCCGTGGCTCCTCACATGATCCTTGCCATGCTGCCGACGCCGATGCAGGAACATTTCATTTATGACCACCGTAAGATGCTGAATGCAAAAATCTGGTTTGGAATTGGAACAGAAAACGATCCTCTTACCCGCAGGAATAATCCGGGACAGATTTGCAGGCGTTTCCTGGCGCGGCATAAAATGAAACGCCGGATCCAATCTTATGAAACAGAGGATGCGGAAGAATGAGGTAGCGTTGATATGGAATTTCTGAGAAAAAAGTCAAAATTGACGGATATTATTCTGATTATTTTGGGCAGCGGGCTGATGGCCCTTGCAATTAAATGTATCTATGACCCCGTCGGTATGGTAACCGGGGGATTTTCCGGCGTGGCGATTATTGTTAAGAGTATTACCGCCGCAGCCGGACTGAAAGACGGCATTCCCTTAAGCTTCACTTCCTTTTTCCTCAATATACCGGTTTTTCTGATTTCGCTGCGCGTAAAAGGGAAACAGTTTGTGGGAAAATCCTTCCTGGCGATGACATTGTTATCCGTATGGCTGGCGATCTGGCCGGAGTGGGATTTCGTGTCCGGCGACTATGTGCTTGCCGGCATTTTTGGCGGAGGGATTTCCGGTCTTGGAACGGGGTTAATGCTTATAGCGCGGTGTACGACCGGGGGGACAGATATGCTTGCGGCTGTTGTGCAGACAAAGATGCGCCATTATTCGATTGTGCAGATCATGCAGGTCATGGACGCCGCTGTCGTCCTTGTGGGCCTGTATCTGTTTGGCCTGCAGTCCGCATTATACGCAATTATCGCTATTATTATTGTGACGAAAGTTTCGGATATTATACTGGAAGGTATGCAGATTTCCAGGGCGGTATATATTCTGTCGGAAAAAACGGCGGAAATTTCGGACCGGATTATGCATACGCTGGAACGCGGAGTGACGGGATTAAACGCCCGCGGGATGTACACAGACCGGGAAAAGTGTATGCTTTTCTGCGTAGTGTCAAAGAAAGAAATTGCGGCGCTGAAAGACCTGGTCATGGAGGTGGATCCGCAGGCATTTTTGATTGTATGTGACGCGCGGGAGGTTTGGGGCGAAGGTTTTCAGTCATATGCGAATAAAATGTGAACAAAATGTGAATTTTAGGGGAAATGCATAAAAAAAATTGTATTTCCTCTTTACTTTTTTGGGTGTTTTGTCTTAGAATGTAAATGGACGGCAAAAAAATATCAGAAAATCGGATTCGGTTATTGTGAATGTTGCATATGAACAGACTCTAACCGAAAAGGGGGGCTTTTTACATTATGATTTCAAACCAGATACTGCAGAATACAATCGACGGATTGAAAAATATTACCAGGATCGATCTTTGTATCATCGATACGGAAGGCAAGATATTAGCAAGCACATTTGCGGACGCGGACCGCTATGTGAATCCGGCGATGACGCTGGTGGGATCGCCGGCAGACAGCCAGGTGGTTTCAGGATGCCACTTTTTTAAAGTGTTTGACGAACATCAGATGGAATATGTACTGATAGCGAATGGGGATAGCGATGATGTGTACATGGTAGGAAAAATCGCAAGTTTTCAGATACAGAATCTTCTGGTTGCTTATAAGGAGCGTTTTGATAAAGACAACTTTATCAAGAATCTCCTGCTTGACAATCTGCTGTTGGTAGATATTTACAATCGCGCCAAAAAACTTCATATTGAAACTGAAGTGCGCAGAGTGGTATATATAATAGAGACCAATCGGGATAAGGATGGAAACGAACTGGAAAAGGTACGAAGTATTTTTGAAGGCAAGAGCCAGGATTTTGTTACTGCAGTTGATGAAAAGAATATCATTGTTGTAAAAGAAGTGGATGATATGGATGCGGGCGTTGATTTAAATAAGACAGCCGAGGTAATCCTGGGACTGTTTAAAGGGGACGCTTCCGTACATATTGCGTATGGTACAGTTGTGGGAGAAATCAAAGAAGTTTCCCGTTCTTATAAGGAGGCGCGCATGGCGCTGGACGTGGGAAAAATCTTTTTCGAGGAACGCAATATTATCGCGTATTCCGCATTGGGGATCGGCCGTTTGATCTATCAGCTTCCGATTCCCCTGTGCAAAATGTTTATCAAGGAAATATTCGATGGCAAGTCGCCGGATGAATTTGACGACGAGACATTGACGACGATCAATAAATTTTTTGAGAACAGCCTGAACGTTTCGGAGACGTCGCGTCAGCTTTATATTCACCGCAATACGCTTGTATACAGGCTGGATAAGCTGCAAAAGAGCACCGGATTGGACCTTCGGGTGTTTGAGGATGCGATTACATTTAAAATTGCGTTGATGGTTGTAAAATATATGAAGTATATGGAAACATTAGATTATTAATTATTAAGTGTTTGGGGGCACAATCGAGTATTCGTGCCCCCGATTTGCGCAAATTTTCCGTATGCGGACAGCGAATCAGGTACAGGAGGAAAAAATGATCACATTAAAAAACGTAAGCAAGGCTTATATAGAAGGCGTTCCGGCATTGGAGGATGTCAATATTCATATTGACGCCGGAGAATTTGTTTTTGTAGTGGGGGATAGCGGATCAGGAAAATCTACGCTGATCAAATTGCTTTTAAAGGAATTAGAGCCGACTTCGGGAACGATTATCATTGACGATAAGGTGACTTCCAGGATATCCAGGAGGCAGATTCCGTATTACCGCAGAAATATCGGATGCGTGTTCCAGGACTTCCGCCTGCTGAAAGACAGAAATGTTTATGAAAATGTGGCGTTTGCACAGCGCATTATCTCTGCGCCGAATCGCTCTATTAAGAAAAAAGTACCGAAAATTCTCTCAATGGTAGGGCTTGCCGCGAAATATAAGTCAAAACCGAATCAGCTCTCCGGCGGCGAGCAGCAGCGTGTGGCAATTGCAAGGGCGCTGATCAATGAACCCAAAATTCTGCTGGCGGATGAGCCAACCGGTAATCTGGACGTAAATAATGCGTGGGAAATCATGCATCTGCTGGAGGAAATCAACAAACGCGGGACAACAGTGCTTGTGGTAAGTCATAACGTGGAAATTGTGGAGGCTATGAAAAAGCGTGTCATTACCCTGCAGCAGGGACATGTAGTGAGCGATACACAGATAGGCGGTGCATACGATGAAAATTAGTACATTGGGATATACAATCAAACAGGGGATAAAAAATATCTGGACAAACAAAATGTTTTCCATCGCGTCAATCGCGACGATGGCGGCCTGCATTTTTATGTTTGGAATGTTTTATTCGATTATAGTGAACTTCCAGCATGTCGTGCAGGACGTGGAATCAGGAGTGGCAATCACCGTATTTTTTGATGACGGGACTGCGCAGGAACGGATTGACGCCATTGGACAGGAAATTGCCGCCAGGCCGGAGGTGTCAAGTTACAATTTTGTCACGGCAGACGAGGCGTGGGATGAATATAAGATGGATTACTTTGAGGGGGACGAGGATGCCGCGGCAAGCTTCGGCAATGATAATCCGCTGGTGAATGCGGCCAACTATGAAATTTATATGGAGGATATTTCCGAACAGGGGGAACTGGTAAGCTTTCTCGAGGGACTGGATGGCGTCAGTAAAGTGCGTCAGTCGGAAGCGGTAGCCAATACGCTGTCAGATTTTAACCGTCTGGTTAGTATTATATCGGCGGCAATTATTCTTATACTGGTCTGTGTGGCGGTATTCCTGATCAGCAACACGGTCCGTACAGGTATTACCGTGCGCCGGGAAGAAATTGGTATTATGAAAATGATCGGAGCCACGGATTTCTTTGTACGGTCTCCGTTTATTGTGGAGGGTATTTTGATCGGTTTGATCGGGGCGATCATTCCGCTGATGATACTGTACAGCGTGTATGGCAGCATTATTACTTATGTTGGGGAACGTTTTGGTTTCCTGAACAATTTGATTTCCTTTGTACCGGTGAATTCCGTATTCAACGTTCTCGGGCCGATCGGGTTAATCCTGGGCGTCGGGATCGGTTATATTGGAAGCCGGATTACGGTACACAAACATATCAATGTATAGCGCGGGATAGACGCATGGGAATCGAGGGAGATTTGAAATGAAATTGCGGTTGAAAAAAATCGGCGTGATGATGATGGCGGCGGCGCTTCTGATAGTGGGTGTCAGAAGTACCGGCGCTTTGGCTGCTTTTGGGTCTGTTTCTGAGGCGCAGCAAAAGAAAGAGGAATTGGAAAGCGATTTGAAAGAAGCGGAGGCTCTGATCGATAAGCTGAAGGCCGATCAGGGAGATATTGAAAATGCGGTGAAGGAACTCGATGGGAAGCTGACCGATATCTCCACGAGAATAACGGAGCTTGAGGAGCAGACGGAGGAGAAAAATAAGGAACTTGAGAATGTGCAGGAGCAGTTGGAAATTGCGCAGGAACAGGAATCTGAGCAGTATGAAAGCATGAAGGTGCGCATACGATATATGTATGAAAACTCGGGAATGACTTATCTGGAGGCGTTTATCACTTCCGGGAGCTTTGCGGAGTTTTTGAAACAGGCGGATTACATTTCCACAATTATGGAGTATGACAGGCAGATGCTTTCCGAATACCAGGAAACACAGGAGATCATCAGAAATTCCGAGGAGATTATCCGTCAGGATAAGGAGGATCTGGAGAGCCTTCAGGGACAGTTGGAAGAAGAACAGGAGGCAGTAAATCTTCTGATAGCAGAAAAAGAAAGCCAGCTTGCCGATGTGAAAGAGGGGCTGACGGATGCTGAACTTGAAGCAGAACAGTATCAGGCAAAAATTGCAGCGGAAGATGAACTGATCCAGCAGATGCTGGCGGCGGAAGCGGCTGCAAAAAAAGCGGAAGAGGAGAAAAAAGCGGCTGAGGAGGCTTCGCAGCAGGAGCAGGGCAGCGAAGGGGAGGAAGGTTCGGAGTCTTCCTCAGAGGAGAACAGTTCATCATCCGGCTCCGGCAGTTCCCAGGCTTCTTCGAACGTAAACACAAGCAATTCTTATACGGGCGGAGTATTTAGCTGGCCGCTGCCGTCCAGCACCCGGATCACAAGCAGTTTTGGATACCGCAATTCCCCGACTGCGGGAGCCAGCACATACCATAGGGGAATTGACATCGGGGCGTCCAGCGGTTCTGCCATTGTCGCGGCAGCGGACGGGGTCGTTACGTTTGCCGGATATAACAGCGCCAGCGGCAATTACGTAATTTTAAGCCACGGCGGAGGGCTGTTTACGGTATACTGCCACTGTTCCTCTTTGCTCGTTTCACAGGGACAGAACGTAAGCCGGGGCGAGACGATTGCGAAAGTGGGCAGTACCGGTATTTCTACCGGACCGCATCTGCATTTTGCAGTACAGGTGAATGGAAGCTATGTGGATCCGATGAACTACCTGTAGATGAAATATATGAAGATGAAGCATATACAGATAGAGGATGTACAGATGAAATATCTGTGTAACTGAACGCGTAAGAAAATATTTACTGCGAAAGTGCAGGAAAATATTTACCGCGAAAGTGTAGGAAAATATTTACTGCGAAAGTGTAGGAAAATATTTACCGCGAAAGCGTGATAAATATTTTCTGTGAATGATAACAGAAAAAATGAGGAGAACAGCTATGAATCAGGAAGAACAGCAGGAACAGTTTCCGGAGATAAATACGCGGATGGATGCGGATAAGCCCAAAAAGCCGAAGCCGGGATTTTGGAAAGGCGTAGTCGTGGGACTTATCTTTGCGGCGGCGATCGTTTTTATTTCTTCGGCAATTGGTTCAAATTTGCGTCCGGGCTTAGGATTTGGGTCCTCCGCTGATGTTTTAGACCGTAACACAGAGAAAAAAATAGAGGCGCTGGCAGCTTATATCCAGGAAACCTATTATGAGGATGTGGATGTGGAAGAACTGAAAGAGGGGCTGTATGCAGGGCTTTTTGAAAATCTGGACGTATATTCCCAGTATTATACGGCAGAGGAATACCAGGAAATGTATGAGAGCAGCGTTTCCGGTACATATTGCGGTATCGGCGCCAGCCTGCAGCAGGACGAGGACACAAAAAACGTGACGATCATTCATGTATATGACGGTTCTCCGGCAAAAGAGGCAGGCCTTTTGGAAGGCGATATTATCCTGACAGCAGATGAAATTGAAGCGAATGGAATGGATTTGACGGAATTCGTCTCCCATATCCGGGGAGAGGAAGGTACGAGCGTACATTTGACGGTATACCGGGAAGGTGAAAACAATATACTGGAATTTGATATTGAACGAAGAAATCTCGTATTACCTACAGTTTCCAGCGAAATGCTGGCAAATAACACGGGATATATTGATGTGACGGAATTTACGGATAATACGCCGGAGCAGTTTTCACAGGCGCTGGAGGATTTGAAAAATCAGGGAATGCAGTCGTTGATCGTGGATTTGCGCGCAAATCCGGGCGGTATGCTGACGGCAGTATGCGACATGCTGGATGAAATTCTTCCCGCGGGATTACTTGTATATACGGAGGATAAGGCGGGAGATAGAGTAGAGTATTCTTCTACAGATGAAAAATCCCTGGATCTTCCGTTAGCAGTGCTGGTGGATGGAAACAGCGCCAGCGCGTCGGAGATTTTTGCCGGGGCTGTCCAGGATCGGGATGCGGGCACGATTGTCGGTACGACAACTTACGGGAAGGGCGTTGTCCAGACAATCCGTACGATGAGTGACGGCAGTGCGTTCAAGATTACTACAAACAAATATTATACGCCCGGAGGAACCTGTATACAGGATATCGGAATTGAGCCGGATGTGGAAATCGAATATGAATTTCTGGGAGACGAAGGCGAAACTTATAGTTATGAATACGATAATCAGATACAGAAAGCCTTGGAGCTGTTACAGAATGCTGATTGACAAAAGCTGATGAATATAAGAG
>CAZGMH010000007.1:0-2167 GCA_964526765.1 uncultured Eubacterium sp. | reverse complement strand
ATGAACAGGTTGTAAATTTTAAATCGGTCTGGTATACTGTGCAGATAAGTGATGAGATATTTTTACAGAAATGTGAAATCGAAAGGAGTTTTAAATCATGTGTGGAATCGTAGGTTATATTGGTGAGGAACAGGCAGCCCCGATTTTATTATCCGGTTTATCGAGACTGGAGTATCGGGGATACGATTCGGCCGGAATCTGCGTACGAAACGAAGATACAGGAAATATTGATATTGTCAAGGCAAAAGGGCGTCTGAAAACGCTGATAGAAAAAACAGATGGAGGAAACGCCGTTGCAGGGACATGCGGGATCGGTCATACCCGCTGGGCTACCCACGGAGAGCCATCCGAGATAAATGCGCATCCACATTGCACCGACGGGAAGTCTGTCGTACTGGTACACAACGGTATTATTGAGAATTTTCAGGAATTGAAGGAAAAGCTGGTGAAATCCGGTTATACTTTTTATTCCCAGACGGATACGGAAGTGGCCGCCAAACTGATAGATTATTATTATAAAAAGACAGGTTCGCCATTGGAGGCAATCGCGACAGCCATGCTGCGGATTCGGGGTTCCTATGCATTTGGAATTATATTCCGGGATCATCCGGGCAAAATTTTTGCGGCGCGCAAAGACAGCCCGTTAGTCATTGGGCGGAATGCGGGAGGCTCCCTGATCGCTTCCGACGTGCCGGCAATCCTGGACAAAACAAGAAATGTATATTATATCGGTAATCTGGAAATTGCGGAGCTGACCCGGGATGAGGTTCATTTTTACAATCTGGACAGGGAAGAAATCGAAAAGGAAATGGTGGAAATCAAATGGGATGCAAAGGCCGCGGAAAAGGGCGGATACGAGCATTTCATGCTGAAAGAAATCCATGAGCAGCCAAAAGCGGTGCAGGATACCGTTGGCGCTTATGTGAAAGATGGCTCCATTGATTTTTCAGAGGTTGGCATAAATGATGAGGATTTGCGGAATCTGGAACGCATTTATATTGTGGCGTGCGGTTCTGCCTACCATGTAGGCGTGGTCGGGAAATATGTGCTGGAAGACATGGCGGATATTCCGGTTGAGATCGATCTGGCTTCCGAGTTCCGTTACCGCAATCCGAAATTGGTAAAAAACTCTCTGGTCATCGTGATATCCCAGTCCGGGGAGACGGCAGACAGTCTGGCTGCTCTGCGTCTGGCGAGAGAGAAAGGAGTCCCGGTTCTCGGAGTGGTAAATGTTGTCGGTTCCAGTATTGCCCGTGAGAGTGATTATATTTTATATACTTATGCAGGTCCGGAGATTTCCGTGGCAACGACAAAGGCGTACAGCACACAGTTGATTGCGATGTATCTGCTGGCAATGTATGCCGCTTCTGTCAGGGGAACGATTACAGAGGAAAGGTGCGGGGAACTGGTTGCCGAGCTCAACGCCCTCCCTGAAAAAATCGGGAAGGTTTTGGAAGATAAAGAACGGATTCAGTGGTTTGCCAGCAAATATGCAAATGCGAAAGACATATTCTTTATCGGACGCGGTCTTGACTATGCGATTAGCCTGGAGGGCAGCCTGAAAATGAAAGAGATCAGTTATGTTCATTCGGAGGCATATGCTGCGGGCGAATTAAAGCATGGAACAATCAGTTTGATTGAAGATGGGACGCTGGTGGTCGGCGTGCTCACCCAGAATGCTTTATATGAAAAAACAATCAGCAACATGGTAGAGGTAAAGAGCCGCGGGGCATACCTCATGGGCCTGACCTGCTATGGCAATTACAGTATTGAGGATACGGCTGATTTTTCCGTATATGTACCAAAGACCGAGCAGTATTTTACTACCAGCCTTGCGGTCATTCCGCTTCAGTTGATGGGTTATTATGTCAGCGTGGCAAAGGGGCTGGATGTGGATAAACCGAGAAATCTGGCAAAATCCGTGACAGTGGAATAATTGTAAAATATTTATTTGACACAGCAGTGGGAAATCATCATGTGCTTTTCGCTGCTGTGTTTTGATATATTTTCAGAAAATTAAAACTAAATTCGAACTTTTATTTTTTTGAGAAAAGGAATTGACAATTTAACGGCTATCCTGTATATTACTAGTTGTGTTCGGAAAGTAAATAGTTGTTATGCGCGAGTGGCTCAGTTGGTGGAGCACGACCTTGCCAAGGTCGGGGTC
>CAZGMH010000006.1:0-31410 GCA_964526765.1 uncultured Eubacterium sp. | reverse complement strand
GGCAAGAGCCTGAACAAGATCCTCCACTCCATCGTGCTTGGCAGCTACCAGCAGTATATGCGTGACCCGTACACCATCGTTGACAAAGGCAAGCTGAAGGTCAGCAAGAATTACACCTACGATCTGACGGCGGCGGCGTATGAGGACACAGGCATCGTGATTGATGCGCCTGCATCAAGTTCATGGAGCTATCCGAATGAGTACCGTGCCATTCCGGGATATGGAGGTTTCCCGGTCGCTCCTTACAAGAGCAGCACTTCTACGGGTGGCTGTGACGGATTTTACAGAAATGCTTCACAGGCAACGATTGTGGCTGTGGCCCTTCGTTTCGGCGGTTGCGACCGTGGGACGGCTGATGGCCCTCGCTGCGTGTCTGTGTACAGCACCGCCTCGATTGCGAGCTGGATCATCGGGGCCGCCATTCTTCTTTTGCCACCTGTCGGCGTAGCCGCATAGGGGGTCTGGGGGTCTTCCCCCAGGAAGAATTTATACTTTGCAAAATGTAAATTGTAACGGATTTTTTACAACAGGGGATTGGGCTGGCGTCACCTCGGGCTGTGGCCCTTCGTTTCGGCAATTGCAACAATGGGACGAATGATGGGCCTCGCTGCGTGAATGTGAACAACACTGCCACGAATGCGAACTGGAACATCGGGGCCGCCTCACTTCTATCATCATGGAAGATTAACAAAAAGCCAGCCTTTTCCCTACACCGCTGACGGTTGAGACACCGTTTATCCGCCATTACTGGTTAGGGGAGTGAAAATGAATCCGATACAGGGCAGACGGTAAAGCGGTCGCACCTGCCGTCTGTAGGAGATAGAAGAAAAAATATCCCATAGGAGTATCCAATGAAAGAGTACAAATATCTGTATCAACAAATGCTGGACGAAGATGTGATTCGGAAAGCATATAAAAAATTACGCAAAGGGAAAACCAAACGCAAGGAAATCCAGTTCATTGATGCGCATCTCGATGAAGAGGTAGCGGCCATGAAAGAGATGATCTTAAACACGAAGCCGCCTGATGTAGCGGTGGAGAAGCCGGAGCTGGCGTTCTGTCCGGCAAAGAAAAAACCACGCATCATCCATGAGCATGGAAAGGACAGGAAAATCCTGATGCCGGAAATTCACGAGCAATGGCTTCACCACATCGTTGTCCTGATTTTAGAGCCGATCATTACGGCAACCGCTTACAAGTTCTCCTGCGGTTCCTTTCCAAAGAGGGGAGCGCATTACGGCAAGAGGCAGATGGAGCGGTGGATTAAGGGCGGCAAGGGCATCCGCAACTTTGGCAAGATTGACATACGGCACTTCTATGACAACATCCGCATGGACGTGCTGATGAGAGAGCTGGCGATACGCATCAAGGACAGCTGGTTTCTGTACGTCATCCGGCTTTGCTTCCAGGACATAAAAAAGGGCATCCCATTGGGATTCTACCTTTCGCAGTGGCTTGCAAATTACCTTTTAGAGCCGCTAGACAAATTCATCATGGAGAAGCTAGGGATTCGGAAGCTGATGCGCTACATGGATGACATGGTGCTTTTTGATGAGAGCAAGAAGAAACTGCATCGGGCGATTGCCGCCATCCGGCAGTTCATCGGCAGGAGATTCCGGCTGAAGCTGAAAAGGAACTATCAGGTATGCAAGTTTGATTTCGTGAAGAAATCCGGCAAGGCCATCGGAAGGCCGGTGGACTTCATGGGCTTCGTGTTCTTCAGGGACAGGACGCTGATTCGGAAGAGCATCATGCTTTCCGCAACGAGGCTGGCGGCGAAGATGGACAGGACGAAGGAGGCGCACCGGGGATATTTCCACAGGCACATAGAAGCCATGATAAGCTACATCGGGTGGTTTTCCTGCACGGATTCGTATGGCTGTTACGAGGATTACATCAAGCCGCATGTCAATATTGGGAAACTCAAAAAAATCATATCAAAACTGCAAAGGAGGCAGAACCATGAAAGATTGGACACAGGAGCGATGCTCCAGCCAGCCTGACGAGCTTCAGGTCATTGCGCCGGGCGTTTATATGCAGAGGCGCAACATCGAGGAAGTGGCGCATGAAGCGGACGAGGCGGCAGGAACGGAAGGCTACACCGAGTGGGTGTGCGAGAGCCGGGAAATCACGGAGAGCGAGTACCATATGCTCAAGAGCATCGAGGAGATAGACACCTCGGCTGCGATTGACGAGTACACGCTCCAGCTGATGGAAGAGGGGGTGCTGTAAGATGACGAGCGTTTTAGTGAACAGCCTGAAAAGGCTCTATGCGGCCGGGAAGGTGACAAAGGAACAGATCCGGGAGCGTGTGGAGAAAGGGATAATCACGGAAGCAGACTATACGGCGATCACAGGAGATCAGTATGAGTGATCTAGTGGAAATTGTGGAAACGCAAAATGAGATTATCCGCATCCAGTCGGATATAATCGATGAACTGTTTGCATTATTGTCGCAACATTTATCCACAAATGAAATCGGAATGCTTCCCGCATTGGGCAAGGCTGAACGGGCGGTAAAACTGAGGAAAGAAATTAAAGAAATTGATTGCTGATGGGAGGTGATACAGGTGGAAGAATATCTTTTAGTGCAGGTGCATGAAGAATTCGCAAAAAGGGTGGAGGAAGAAAATGCCCGGCAGAATCATCGGATTGCAGAAATGGAAAAGACGGTTGGAAAGATATCAGATTTGACCATATCTATCAACAACCTAGCAACCAGCATTAACAGCATGGCAAAAGAACAAAAAAAACAAGGGGAACGTCTGGAAAATCTGGAGGGCGTCCCAGTAAAGAACTGGAACACGGTAAAAGTCGCAATTTTGACCGCTGTTGGTACAGCTATCGGAACCGGGATTGTTGCGGCGGTAATAAATTATTTTTAGGAGGGTAATATCATGACAAAGAAATGGTGGAAGGCGGCAGGGATAAGAGCAATTAAGACCGTGGCGCAGACGGCAATAGCGTCTGTCGGAACGGCAGCAGTATTGTCGCAGGTAGACTGGAAAATAGCGATTTCGGCATCGATTCTGGCCGGATTGCTTTCGCTACTAACCAGCGTTGCCGGTCTTCCGGAAGTAAAAGAATGATATATTATTATAGGGGCGTTTCCCCGGAAAGGAAGAAAATATGAGTACATATCCCGATATTTCACACTACCATCCGGTCACGGACTGGAGTAAGGTAAAAGCAAACTGTCCGTTCCTGATCAGCAAGGCAACACAGGGAACGGGCAACATAGACAGCACGCTTGACAGCTTTATCAGCGGATGCGAGACAAATAAAATACCGTACTGGCTCTATTCGTATCTGAACAAAGGAAGCGAATTGGAGCAGGCTAAGTTTCTGGTTTCCACCTGCAAGGGAAAGATCGGCAACTATTTTGTCGGATACATTCTAGACGTAGAAGCCGGAAACAGCGCGTCCAATGTAAAATCCGCACTGGATTACATTAATGGCATCGGCGTGAAAACGATGATCTACACAGGCTATTCAGACTATAACACGTATAAAAACATCATAACCGCCAGACCGGATTCGTGCGCATGGTGGGAATCCCGTTATGGTCTGAACAATGGCAGTTATAGCAGTAAATATCCGTGTCATAGCGGGGTTGATCTCCATCAATTCACATCTGCTGGAACGTGCGCGGGTATAAGCGGAAATGTAGACCTAAACCGGATTGTGCAGAAGGGAGAGTCATGGTATACCACCCCGGCAACCATTCCAGACGGTTTATCTGACACGAAAGCAAGCGACGGTAACTGGTATTACTACAAAAACGGTCAGATCGCAACGGATGTCACTACTGTTGCGAAAAATAAAAACGGCTGGTACTATGTAAAGGAGGGCAAGGTAGATTTCTCCTATACGGGCATCGCTAAGAACGAAAATGGCTGGTGGAGAATCGTAAAAGGTAAAGTAGATTTTACCTGTAACAGTGTAGAGAAAAATGAAAACGGCTGGTGGTATCTGAAAGACGGCAAGGTAGACTTTACCTATACCGGAGTAGCAAAGAATGAAAACGGCTGGTGGCGTATCGAGGACGGCAAAGTTAATTTCGATTTTAACGGAATCGCGACAAATGAAAATGGCGTGTGGTATCTGAAAGACGGCAAGGTGGATTTCACCTATTCCGGGAACTACAAGACGGAAAGTGTAGATGTGAATGTTGCTGGCGGAAAGGTACAGGTCAAATAATGCAGTGAAATTGTGTGAAATTCACACTGAAACTATAAAATTAAATGAAACCGTTAGTCACAGGTTAGTCACAAAAATTCCAAAAAACCACGGAAATCCGCGCTTTTTTGGAATAGGCATCTTAAGGAATTCTTAACATAGAACATATTTTCGATACCCAAGCAAAATCAACAAAAAGTACCGCGAACCCGCATTTTTCAAGGGTTTGCGGTATATTTGGATTCATTCAGATAAAACGGCATAAAAGCAGTTTAATTGATTTCGTTAGTCACAGGTTAGTCACAAATCGGAATTAGGTTCCAAGTTAGTCCCAAGTTAGTCCCAAGTTAGTCGAAAGTTGGTCGAAAGTTGATCCCAAGTTGGTCCAAGTTGGTCGAAAGTTGGTCGAAAGTTAGTCAAAAACCTTTATCTTCTCAATTTCAGCTCTCAAGTCCTCAACATCCCTATGCCCGTATACCTGATTGGTGATATCCCCGCCAAAGCTATGTCCCAGCATCCTCTTCCGGTCGTTTTCGTTTACTCCGTATTTTTCGCACAACGACGAAAACGTATGCCGGCAATCGTGCGGAGTGTGCTTTTCTATCCCTAATGCGCTCAGGGCGTCATACATGGCATTTCGGAACGCGTCCGGGGATTTGTCCGCTATTCGCCCAAAAGTGGCTATACGGGCGGATACGAGCGGCAGAATGGCAGAATGGATGGGTACAATCCTGTCCTTGCTGGATGCAGTTTTTACCCCGCCCTTAAAATATTTTTCCTCCAGATTGACTTCCATGGTGTCGTACGCTTTTATCCGGTATCCGGAATAGCACATGATCAGGATGAATCCGACAACACTGTTGTCTTTGTGTGCCCAGAGTATCCGCAACTCTTCTTCTGAAAACGGGATCCCGTGCTCGTCGTCATCCTCTGTGTTAATTCTAACATGGGCGGAGTGATCACGGTCACACAGTTCGTATATTTCTGCATATTTATACATCTGATGGAATAGGGATACAATCAGCTCCTTGCTGGAGTGTTTCAACGGGCATCGGTCGATGACGTCCTGCATGTCCTGATGTCTCAGATCGGAAAATGTCAGGTCATGCAATGCAGAACAATTCTTGAATGCCGCTAATGTGGAATTTCTGGATGATTTGGAATAGTGGCGGCTCTGGTCCTGGTTGAATTTCCAGTCGAAAAACATCTGGAATACGTCGGAAAACGTCTCTTTCTTCGTCTCCAGTTTCTCATCGGCGGCCTTGGTCAGATTGTAATCCGCAAGGATACGTTGCATGATATTGCCCTCAGACGCTCCAGAATTGCCGCTTACGGTCTTTTCATAGCCGGGGTAATAGTTCCCTGCGTTGTATGCCGTAAGAACCGCAAAACCGGTCATATAATCGCTCACGTAGCAGATCGCTTTTGGCATCTTTGGGGTTCCATCCAAGGTAAACTCTGTTGTTGGAGGATGGACGGCATAAGGATTCCGTCTCCCTTTCCCCAGAAATCTGATCGAGCCGTAGCCGTTTGGGAGTTTCGGGTATTTTTTTCGTTTTGGCATGGTATCAACCTCCTTTAGAATTTTGCCCTTAATTCTACGACTTTCCCCAATATTTCCACAGGCTTTTCCATAATTTCCTTATTCGAAAAATACATCGGTTCGTAGGCTGAATTGGTAGATACAAGAGCGATTCCATCAGCGTATTTCTTTAAGCGTTTACAGACGGCATCCTGTCCGTTAATCATAGCTATAACAATATCCTCAGATTCGGCATCTTCCTGTTTCCGTACAATAACAACATCCCCTTCTTTCATCCGTGGCTCCATGGAATTACCGTGGATCTGCAATCCGAAATATTCTCCAGTTCTTGCCATCTCTTCCGTGATCTCTTCTGTATCTATAATATCCTCTATCGCTTCGATCGGAACGCCGGCGGCTATCCGGCCAAGGACGGGAATGGAGATGACTTTTTTGTACTTAAGGGCAAATGGTTCATTACTTTTGTCATCTATTAAATCTGATTTTGAAATATTAAAGTAATTTGCTAACCTTTGCACTTTCCCCATTCTTGGAAGAGCGATAGCCTGACACCAAGTATTAAAAGTTTGCGGAGAAACATTTATTGCATCAGCAACTTCTTTTTGAGATTTATTCGACAAAGATAAATAACGGTTTAAATTTTTAGCAAAAATTTGTTTTTGTTCCATATCATTCATAAATTTCACATCCTTTCACTTATATAATATAATATAATTTTATTAAACACAACTAAAAATCAAAAAAAGTTTTATTTTGGTGTTGACATCAAATTTAATTTGATTTATAATGCAATTGTAGCAAGGAGATAGCGGGAAAATAAATGAATGTAAATAGAAAGCGGGTGGAAAATTGGAAAAATTACAGATTAGCCTTGCGGCGGCGCGCGTCAACGCAGGCATGACACAGGAGGATGTATCGAGAGAAATGCATGTATCTAAGCAGACTATTGTAAATTGGGAAAAGGGAAATTCTGAACCAACAATATCACAAGGCAGGGAATTGAGCGAATTGTATGGTATGCCAATTGAGTATATTTTTTTGCCTGAAAAATCAAATAAAATTTGATATTGTCCGTCACACTACACAGCACATAGCACGAAGAAAGGAGGACAACACAATATGGAACAGACAATTAGAATGATGATCGAGCAGGCAGAAACAGAGGAAAATTATTCACTCATTTGTCAGGTGAAACAGTTGATTGATATATTTGCCACGACTGTAAATTGCCCTAGTAACTGGCGCCATATTGGCAGAAAACTCGCAGAAAAATATGATTGCGGTTCATGGGTATATGAAGAATTAGAACTATGGAATTACGAATAAGAAAGGAGGAACAACACAATGACAACTGATTTAAAAACAATGCTTTTCGAGAGAACATATAGGACTCTTGGGGATTATATGGATATGGTTACCGGAGTGGGGCCTAGCGCAGATTATCCAATCGAAGACAGAGTTTATGAAACGCTGGACGAATTAAAACGGAGAGAATTCTGTACACTGTATGATCTGATTTTAGACGCTGGTCTGGAAGATGAATATCTGAATTGGAAGATAGACAGAATGACAGGCGAATTGAGACGAGGATTGAAACGGGAAGGAGTCGGGGTGAGATAAATGCCAAGTGAAATCATTCCAACGCGCGAAGCGGCAAGGATCGTAAGCAATTCAGACAATAGGGAAATCATTTCAGCACGTGAAGCGGCCAAGATCATAGGATGCGGTGAGCAGAAAGTAAGAGAACACATGAAGCGCGGCATCTGGGAGATCGGCGAATATATCCCGGCTAAGAAGCTGGGAAATAAAAAAGCGGAATACAACGTTTACAGAAGAAAGCTCATGCGGAAGCTGGAAGAAGGGAGTTTATCATGACAAAACACAAATGCTATAAATGTGATCGCTGGTCAAGATGTAACTGGATTGACAGAAACCGGGGAGATGCATGCATGGATTTTAAAAAGAAGGGAGGAAAGAAGAATGCGAATAAAAAGGTATGAAAAAGTCATAGCAGTCGGAATTGCAATAGCCGGAATCGGAATGTGTTGTCTGGACAGTACAGGCCCGGCATTTATCGGTGCGGTGATTGTAACCGCTGTTGGACTGGCTGCTGCATATGCGGGTATCCGGATCCATGAAAAACGGATGGACGCGGCACCAACAAGGCATCGCGTCCAACATGAGTAATCGAGAGCATAATTACACTGCTTTCATTCTACTACATCTGGACAAAAAATGCAACTATGAAAATTTTAGTTATAGGAGGGCACCATGGAAAACGATGGGAAAATAATTATATTAAAAGGGACGAAGGTATATCCGAATAAACAAAGCGTAATCAAAATCACGCCGGAAGCAATGCGGATTTTAGCGGATATTACAAATGAAACTAGCATGAGCATGAGACAGGTTGCATCACAGATCATTATCCAGTCAGTGGAAAAAGACCTGATTCGATTTGACCGGAAAGAAAACGAAAAAACGGAGGAGTAGGGATATGTCACAAAAAGAATACAGGAACAGAGAAGGGGTTAGCAGGTCGGAGCTTTACAAGATCAAAAAATCCCCGAAACATTTTAAATATGCGATGGAACATCCGGAATCAGATTCCCCGGCGTTGGCATTTGGGCGGGCATTGCATAAATTTGTTCTGGAAAATGACGACTTTAAAAATGATTTCATTGTTCTGCCAGAGATCAATCGGAGAACAAAGGCTGGAAAAGAAGAGTATGAGCGTTATCAGAACGAGGCGTTTGAGTCCGAAAAAGAGATTGTATCGCTCTCCGATATGGCGCTGATCACCGACATGTATGATGCGCTTTCCGATTATCCTCTGGCAATGGAGCTTCTAAAAGGTGAGCATGAAAAGGATTTCTTCTGGACAGATGACCTGACCGGGGAAAAATGTAAATGCCGTCCGGACGTTCTGACAGAGTACAACGGGAAAAAATATATTGTGGATTATAAGTCCACGGATTCCTGCGAGGATGGACATTTTGAGCGATCCTGCAGGAAATACGGCTATAAATTTCAAGCCGGGATGTACACGGAGGGCGTATTTCAGAACACGTTCGAACAATACGGATTCGCGTTTGTCGCGCAGGAAAAGAAACCGCCTTTTGCTGTCAGAGTATATTTCTGTTCCCCTGAATTTGTGGCGCAGGGATATGACCAGTTCAGGGAGCTGATCGGGATCTATCACAATTGCAAGGAAACTGGTATATGGTACGGGTACGAAGGCCCGGATAATATGCCGTCTGAACTACTGGAGGATGAAGTCTATGATTGACACATGGGAAAAGGTACTAGACCCTAATTTTATCAACGCGGAAATCATTGGCAAAGTGGGCGCTGAGCGGGTAGTGACCATTAGGGATATCGATTTCAAAGAGGCATTTGACCAGAAAACCAATTCGAAGGTACAGAAACAGTCGCTGTCTTTCGACGAGTGTAAACCGATGATTCTGAACAAAACAAACACAAAAACACTCATGAAGATTTTCGGCGCAGATGGCGGGAAACCCAAAGACTGCATTGGGAAAAAGATAATTCTGTATGTGGCAAACGTCCGGGTCGGCGGCAAGATGACCACCGGAATCCGGATCAAGGAATATACGGACATAAAATGCGAATCATGCGGGAATGTCATTACGGCGATTTCCAACAAGACCGTACCTGAACTGGTAGAAATATCGAAACGCAATACAGGGAAAATCCTCTGCCTGTCCTGCATGAAGAAGTACAAGGACGAGCACGAGAAAGGAGCAAAAGCAGATGGTAAATAAGATCGTACTGCAAGGGCGGTTTGTCGCTGATCCAGAGCTAAAATACACAGCCAGCAATGTTTCGTATATGGAATTTACGATTGCGTGGTCGGAGCGATACAAGGAAAACGAAAGGAAATGTTTCCTACGATGCAAGGCGTGGAGGCATACAGCGGAATTTATCAGCAAATATTTCCGAAAAGGGCAGGAAACCGTGATCGAAGGGCAGATGATAACAGAGCAGTGGGAGACGGACGGAAAAACGAAGAGCCGTGTCATCTGTAATGTGGAGCATGTCCATTTTGCCGGAAGTAAGCGGTCTGATGGCGAGTCATCTAACCAGACGCCTAGACAGCCAGTGGGCAATGATGGATTTATGTACGTCCCGGATGACGTGGACGATGAACTGCCCTTTAACTAATCGGAGGATAGATAAATGATTTTATGCGACACGCGGGAAAAAAAGAACGGTCATGTGCTGTCCTATTTCGATAAACATGGCATACCGTATAGCATCCAGACTGTTCACACAGGCGACTATATGGACACGAAAAGGATGGACATAACCGTTGACCGGAAACAGAATCTGGAAGAGCTATGCGGGAACCTATGCGCAAAAAACACCCGATTCTGGAAGGAAGTAAGAAGGTCAAAAGAAGAAGGGTTGAAAATGGTTGTGCTGTGTGAGCATGGCGGGAAAATTAAGTCGATCAAGGATGTCGCGAAATGGAAAAGCAAATACAGCCGGGTCAGCGGCAAAAGACTGATGGAGGAAATTTACCGGGTTCATATTGCGTACGGCGTTGAATTCCTATTCTGTGACAAACGGAGCACCGGGAAAATGATTTTGGAGATATTAAATTATGACAGTTGATAAAATTAAAGAGGGATTAAAGATAAAAGCGTGGAAGGTGGAAGACCTTGACCGCTATGAGGGTGGCTGCACGGTAGTATTCGCGGAGACGAGAGGGAAAGCAAAGATCGTGGCACAGGGGACAAGTGCCTGTGAGGATGCGGAATTTACAAGAATCAGGTGTTGCAGGATGCCTGACGCAGACCATTTGTATCATGGCGAACCAGAAATGGACTGGTACGCTGACGATGACCGTATTTTTCTCGTAAAGGAACACGGCTGGTATTGCCTTGATGGATACACAGATGTTTGTGAGACATGTCCAGCGCGTGAGTGGTGTAGCGAGCGGGAAATTGAACGGGGATAGCGGAGGGATGGGCGAAAATTATGACAGTTGATGAAATTAAACAGGAATATTCCATGAGTAGGGTTGTGGAAATGTACGGATATACTCCGAACAGGGCGGGGTTCATTTCCTGCCCGTTCCACAAAGGCGACAGGAAAGCATCGCTTAAAATTTACGCAGACAGCTTTTATTGCTTCGGATGTGGACGCGGCGGGGATATTTTCACATTTGTGCAGTTAATGGATAACTGCGATTTCAAAACGGCATTTTACAACCTTGGCGGGACGTATAAGGCTCCATCATTTGAATCGAAACTTTCCGCGTACAGGTCGCAGAAAAAGAAAGAAACGCGCGAGCATGAGGAAGAAAAACTGGAGGACCGTAAGAAGCTCAATAGTGAACTGATCGACATTTACAGATATTTCGTAGAGCATTCTGAGCCATTCGGAAAAGTGTGGACAGAATCATACAACGCACTGCAAAAAGAGCTGTATAAACACGGAGAGTTAAACGGGATTCCATTTTGAAAGAGTGGTGGTGAGCATTGAAACCATTGAATGAAATGACGGCTGATACAATCCTGAGTGATGAAGTCCTAGAAGAAGTATTCAGCCAAAAAGACGAAATCTACAAAGCAAGACTGTTATTATCCCTGTGTGACCGGGCGAAAGAGCTGGGCGTAAAGCAGAAATTTGATGAGCTGGTGAAAGCGTTCAAAAAGGTCGAGAAAGAGATGCGGCGCAAAGAGCGAGAAAAGCCGGTGACCACCCTGGACAACTGGACGAATTTTTCAGGCGGACGCTATGACAACATGTATTGCGGGCCGTGGATCGCGACAGATGACGGGGTTTTCGCGCAGACATTCGGCGGCATGGAAGAAGTTGCATGTTATCATCCAATTCTGCCAGTTGAACGATTAAAAAACCTCGAGACAGGAGAAGAGCAAATAAAGATTGCGTATAAACGAAATGGGCGCTGGAATGATGTTGTAGTGCCAAAAGTCATGATTACGTCCGCAAGTAAAATCGTAGCATTATCCAGCAAGGGAATATCTGTCACATCTGAAAATGCAAAATTGTTAGTAAAATATTTGGCTGACGTGGAAAACTGGAACGATGATTATATAGGCATCCAGCAGTCAACCAGCAAGCTAGGGTGGATCGGGAACGATTTTATCCCGTACGATACCGAAATTGTTTTTGACGGAGATTCTAGGTTTAAGCAAGTGTTTGAAAGCGTTTCAGAACACGGTAGCTATGACGTTTGGCTGGATCACGTCAGGGAATTACGCGCGGACGGAGGAATTGAAATGAAATTCCTGTTAGCGGCATCGTTTTCCAGTGTGCTTGTATATCTCCTCGGGGGCCTGCTATTTTTTGTAGATTTGTGGGGCGAAACCGAAAGCGGGAAAACAGTTTCATTGATGGTTGCCGCCTCTGTCTGGGCGGATCCGGACGGCAGCCGGTATATAGGGGATTTCAAAACAACGGATGTGGCGCTGGAGGCAAGGGCGAATCTATTAAACCACTTGCCGATGCTACTGGATGATACCAGCAAGACAAGCGCACGGATTCGGAACAACTTCGAGGGCGTTGTATATGACCTCTGTTCCGGAAAAGGAAAAAGCCGTTCGAACAAAGAGCTGGGAATCAGCAGAGAAAACCACTGGAAGAACGTAATTATCTGTAATGGCGAGAGACCGTTGAGCGATTACGTCAACCAGGGCGGGGCAATTAACAGGATACTGGAAATAGAATGCGGAGAAAAAGCATATCAAAATCCGCAGAAAACAGCAGAGACCGTGAAAAAGAATTATGGATTTGCCGGAAAGCATTTTGTGGAGATCGTAAAAGAGCTTGGGATAGAAAAAATCCGCGAAATACAGGAAGAGTTTCAGGAAGAACTATTTGATACTGATACACACAAGATGGAAAAACAGAGCATATCACTTTCCATTGTCCTCACAGCCGACAAAATAGCCACAGACGGGATTTTTAAAGATGGGCAATATATCTCTATAGACGATGCGAAAAAAGCGCTCATTGACCAAAATAAGCTGTCTGACAACAAACGGTGCTATCAATACCTGCTGGACAAAGTTTCCATGAACGCGAATCGGTTTGATATGACCTCGAACTGTGAGAAGTGGGGGATTATCGAGGGCAACTATGCAATATTTTACAATCAGGCATTCGACGACCTGTGCAAACAGGGCGGTTTTTCGAAAAAATCTTTTTTATCCTGGGCGGCAAAAGAGGGAATTGTGCAGCGAGACAGCAAAGGGAATCCGACAAAGTCAAAGAAGATCGACGGGAAAAACAACCGTTGCGTATTCCTGATGCTGAATGACGGCATCAAAACGGACGAAAATGGGTTTGTGTCTGTGGAAGAAACACAAGAAGAATTGCCATTTAAATAGGGAGCGGTAACAAAAAACAAAAGTAACAACGAAATTTCGCACTATATATACAGAAAAAAAAGTATAGGTGTCAGACTTTTATTTTTTTCTATATATAGAAATAATAAAAATTATTGTTTTCTTGTTACCATATAGAAGAAAGCTAGGAAAATCAATGGTTTTTAAGGTAACAAAAAGGTAACAAAAAGTATCAAAGTAACAAAAAAGGAGCGATTATGTACGAAAAAATATGCGACATACAAAACACAATCTGGAAAATATACAAGGATCTCCTGTCAGATCATGACCTGAGAAGGTGTAATGATGCATGTATAGAGCTGCTTCACTGTTACCGGAACGACGAATTGTTGTCTGGTTCCTGTCAGAACCTCATCATTACATGGACGCCGATTTTCAACCAATGCGGCGGGGACAGAAACTGCGGGATCATAAACATAACAAGAAACAGCAAGAAGGAAGGATAAAGAATATGAGCATTGGCAAGAACATAAGAAACATGAGAAATGAGAGGGGATTAACGATACAGCAGGTATCCGACATGACCGGGATGAGTATAACCTTGATATCCAAAATTGAACGCGGCTCTACCACAAGCGCGACTCTGGATAGGATCAAAAAAATCTGTAAGGCCCTGCAATGCGACGAATCTGACATTATCGAAACACATGACGCTGAGTCAGATGCCCGGGTGTTGTTCAGAAAAGGACAGAGATACAAAATGCTGAAAACGGTTGAGACATGTGACGGCGTCAAAGAAAAGATGATAAATACAAAAGTCGCCTACGTGCCAAAGAATGGAAAGTTCGTATCGTTCCAGTTCTTTTTCACAACCATATTTGGTGAACACACGAATTACCGAGAGTCGTTCCAGATGGATGAGCTGAAGCAGATGTTGAGTGTTGGAAATCTTGTGAGACAGTGAGGGGTGTAGCGAGGTGAAAACGAAGTGGGAAAAGGGAAGCAAATTTATTTCACGGAGAAAGAATTATATGCAGTCATCGATTCCTGTACAGAATGGTATGACATAATGAATGAAGGAGAGGAAACACGAAAACCCGCAAAAGACAGGATGAAAAACGGTTTAGGATCGGCATTGCGGAAATTGTATTCTGGCAGAGTTGGTCAGTCGTCATACAGAAAATATAAAACGGTGAGATAGGGGGAATAACAATGAGTATGATATCAGAGCAGATCAAATTACTGGAAATGTTTCGGGATAGTCTTGTGGACAGCGGAGCCATAGACAGGGACAACGTCTTGATCGATGACGCGATCGGCACAATTCAGATACTTTCCGCCCGGCTTGCGGTAGCGAACATGGAACAGAGCAGCGCATATTACAACGGTGGTTGGGTTCCGGCAAATCAACCTCCAGAATCCGGAGAATATGTCCTTCTGTCGTTTTCAAACTTTTCACTTCCGTATATCGGCCGGTACAGCGATGGTGCGTTCTATCTAGGTGATTGTGACGGGATGGACACATGCGTTGCGAATGATTTATATGTAAATGCGTGGATGCCGCTGCCAAGGCCGTACTATGATGATATCACAAAAAAAGAATAGCCATATTGATCTGGCAGAAGCGATTCTGGAACAGGTGCAGATCAGAGAGGGGCGCAGGCATGAAGAAAACAAAAATTGAATGGTGTGACAGCACATGGTCACCTGTTACAGGCTGTTTACACGGGTGTGAATATTGCTACGCAAGAAGAATTGCTAACAGGTTTAGCTATACAAAAGATTGGGCGGTATGCCCGGAAAACCTTGAATTGGAAGAGCCTGTGATAGACGGATTAAGCGGGAGGGTACAGGCATATCCTCACGGATTTGCACCGACTTTCCACCGCTACAAGCTGGATGAGCCGCAGAGATGGACGAAAAGCAGAAACGTCTTTGTATGCAGCATGGCCGATCTTTTCGGGAGCTGGGTGCCGGATGAATGGATTGAGGAAGTGTTTGCGGCCTGCGAGAAAGCACCGCAGCACAATTACCTGTTTTTGACGAAAAACAATGCTCGCTATATGGATTTAATCAAAAACAAGAAATTGCCAAAATCGGATAACTTCTGGTATGGCACTACGGTAACTTCGCAGAATGATGAATTTTATCACTCAAATATGCGGAACACGTTTTTGAGCATTGAGCCTTTACTACAACCATTCCAGCAACCAACTAAAAATCCGTTGGAGTATATGGACTGGGTTATCATCGGCGCGGAAACAGGAAACAGAAAAGGCAAAATAATCCCGGAAAAGGCGTGGATTGACGAAATTGTAGGATTCTGCGACTCTTACAAAACGCCTGTCTTTATGAAAAATAGTCTCGTTCCCATTGTAGGAGAGGAAAATATGCGCCGGGATTTTCCGTGGGAGTAAGGAGGAAAAGCAATGAACATAGTAATGACAATATTCGCATTTATCGGATTCATATGCGTTGGTCTGGTCGGAATCAGTATTGCAACGGTTGTGTGGTACGAAATTCATGAAAAAGTGGAAAGGAGAAAAAACGACGATGGGAAGATTGACCAAATATGAACAGGCACGGCGGGACGGCATGGATTACGCGTACCGGATCGTAGAAGAACAGGGAATCGAAGCACTGGAAAAGCGTGTTGATCGAAATCGGAAAACTTTTGTGCCGGCATTCCTGAGCGATGCCAAGTTGCGTGAGTTTGAGGAACGCGTGAAGCGGAACTGCATCGTTTCATTTACCTGTATGATGGCCATGGTGCTACGTGACAAATACGGGTTTGGAAATAAACGTATGGCAGAATTTTCAGTTGCGTTTCACGACATGGCGGATTCCATTGCCGGGGAATGGCTGACATATAACGACATTATTGAAACAATAAAAGAAGAAACCGGTGTTGATCTGATTTCGTTTACGACAGAAGCAAAAACAATACTGGATGAAACTGAAAGAAAATTGCAGAATGGTTAATTAACAGAAAGGAAATGTGAAAAATGAGGATGTACATATCTGGCCCGATCACGGGCGTAAAGGATTACTGGAAGGGATTCAACGAAGCGGCAGACCAATTGACTGATCTTGGCTATGACGTTGTGAACCCGGCTATGATGGCGGATGTTGTCACGGGTCTGAGCCATAAGGAAATAATGGATGTTGATTTTCTGTTGCTAAACATGTGCGATGCGTTGGTACAGCTTCCGGGATGGGAAAACAGTTTCGGTTGCAATCAGGAATACGGATACGCCAAAGCGATGGACATGAGTATATTCGCTTTGGATGATTTTAGTCAGGGTATTTGATAAACGAAACGCGGGAGGAAGCCATGACGCTGAAAGAGGCAAACCAGATTTATTATATCAACAAAGAAATAGAATCAATCCAGAGGGATATATCAGATCTGGAAAGCAGCGTGACATACCTAAAAGCCGTTACATATTCAGATATGCCAAAAAACTATGGCGCGGACGGAAATGCAGAACGGCTGGAAAAATATCTGGACAGGCATCGGAAATTGGTTAGTTTACTGACGAATGCGCTGTCCAGACTCCAGCGGGAACGGGCAAAAATGGAAGTGTTTCTTTCAACGGTCGATGATGCTGAGATGCGCCTGATTATCCGTCTGAGGTGTGTAAATAATATGAGTTGGCGGAAGATCGGGGCGGAAATTGGGATGGACAGACGGACTGCATCAAGAAAATTTTATAATTTTTTTTCAAAAAAATAAAAGTTGCCCGCAATGCCCGCCTGAAATGTGTTATAGTATAAAATAGCAGAAATACAAAAGAAACAAAACCAAACCAAAAACATGAAGCACGATGTGAACGCACCGTGCTTTTCTTATACCGATTTTAGGAGGAAACCATGCAGGGAATCCAACTTTATCAGGGCGATTGCCTGGAACTTATGAAAGACATCCCGGACGGCAGTGTGGATATGGTGCTGTGTGATTTGCCGTATGGAGTGACAGATATGCAATGGGACAAGATTATTGATGCGGAAAAATTGTTTGCAGAATACAAACGAATGTGCAAGCAAAACGCTAATGTTCTTCTTTTCTGCCAAATAAAATTTGCAAAATACTTAATGGAATCCACAGTTTCAAGTGAATTTTCGCATTGCCTGATTTGGGTAAAGAATAACAAAACGCGTCATTTATCAGAAAAAAGTGTCCCAATGTCACAATATGAGATGATTCTTTGCTTTCGTCTGAACAAGTACAGTAATATAAAAGAACATGCAGCATTGCGGGACTATTTTACGCAACAGCTCGCCTGTTCGGGAAAGACGGTTAAAGAAATTGAAGCCGATGTGCCGAATAGAGCCGCACATCATTGGTTTAGATATTCGTCAGATTATCGCATACCGACGGAGGCGAACTACACACGGTTGCAAGAAATAACAGGTTGCTTTGATAGGCCATATTCTGAAATAAGGCAAGAATTTCTATCGGAGAAAAATAACCTTTGCACTTACAACGGGGTAATCTCCAGTGATGTGCTATATGCGCATTTGACAGAGAAAAGGGTTCATCCAACACAAAAACCTGTGAATTTATTAGAGCAATTGATTCTTACATACTCCAACGAGGGCGACACCGTTCTGGACAACTGCATGGGCAGCGGCTCCACCGGCGTAGCCTGCGTGAATACTGGGCGGAACTTTATTGGTATGGAATTGGATGAAACGTATTTTGATATGGCGCGTCAACGGATTGAGCAAACTAAGCAGGAGCTGTCTGACCGGGAGAAAATATAAAAACCTCTAAAAAAGTATTGACATATCGTACACGATATGATATTATATAATTGTAAGGAGGTGAACAACAGATGAGCAAAAAGAAACGGAAAAAGAAAAACTCCATAGACTTGCTTGAAGTGATGGTTCAAACAATCGTAGGAGTTGTTTCCGGGGTAATCGCAGGAATTATAACTTGGATGATTACCAAATAAAAAAAAATAGGGGACGGGACACAAGAACCCTTCCCCTATTCAAAATATAACACAAGAACTCATCTGTGTAAAGCATGAAAATTCATATTATTGTAGCGGTGATGGTAGCAGTTGTTGCCGGGTTTATTGGACGGCAAATTTATCGGAAAGCGAGGGGTAAACATGCCGAAAGGTAATCCAAAGCCTCAGACGGTGGCAACAAGGAAGTATGAGAAGAAAGCCGGCTGGGTTTCAAAATCATACAAGCTAAAAAAAGAAGTTGTAGACGCTTACGCGGAGGCGTGTAACAAGGCCGGGGTGAGCGCGGCTGGACAATTAACAAAAATGATGAAACAGTTTATTGAGGAGACGGAAAAGGCATCCGAGTGATCGGGTGTCTTTTTATGTACAGTCAGTGGAAGGATGTATTTAGACATGGGAAGAAGAGCAGATCGCCAGGGCGAACACAGGACAGCCTTTGAGAAAAACCGGAAGATAATATTTGCTACCCAACAAGTGTGTGCTATTTGTGGCCGCCCCGTCGACTTTAAATTAAAACCCCCCGCCCCCTTGTCTGCCACGGTTGACCACATCATTCCAATTAGCAGAGGCGGACATCCAAGCGACATTAGTAATCTCCAGCTTGCACACTGGATATGTAACCGGATGAAGAGCAACAAGATTATGAGCAAAAAATACAGTTCAGTTGAGACAGATGCGACCATATCCAATAGGATTTTGCCGCAATCTTGTGATTGGAAAAAATTCTAATTGAAAGCCTGATTGGATGGGGGTATATCCCCCGGCCCCCGGCGGCCTCGGAGGTTCACGCCGTCCAGTGCACAAATTTCTCGCGGAAAACATTTATTAAAAGGAGGAATACAATAATGCCTGAGTTAAAAGGTGCCGCATACCTGCGACGTCGCTTGGTGGAAAAGCGATGGCGGGTGTTGCTGCGTTACCGATACTATGATATGAAAAACCGTGAAACAGACCTCGGAAAAACCATACCAGATAACTTCCGTTACTTAAAGTCCACACTTGGTTGGTGCACAAGAGCGGTGGATTCTCTGGCTGACCGTCTTATTTTCCGTGGCTTTGGGAATGACAACTTTGACCTGATGCAGGTTTATCAGATGAACAACGCGGACATCCTATTTGATTCCGCGATCCTCTGCGCCTTGATTTCCGCCTGTGGGTTTATTTACATCTCCGCTGGCGATGATGGATTTCCGCGCTTACAGGTGATTGACGGCGCGAACGCCACAGGGATCATTGATCCGATCACGGGGATGCTTCAGGAAGGGTATGCTGTGCTGGAGCGGGATGTTAACGACGTGCCCATATTAGAGGCCTATTTTAAGGCGGGGCAGACTGATTATTACCGGAAGGGGGATGCTGTACTCATGCAGCCGGAAACGGTTGTGAATACTGCGCCGTACCCTCTGCTTGTTCCGGTTATTTACCGCCCGGATGCTACGCGGCCGTTTGGACATTCCCGGATTAGCCGCGCTTGTATGCAGATCATGCAGGACGCGCTAAAAACGCTTCGGCTTTCCAAAGTATCGGCGGAGTTTTACAGTTTCCCGCAGAAATACGTCACGGGACTTGCGCAGGACGCCGAGCAGATGGATAAGTGGAAGGCCACAGTGACATCCATGCTGGCGTTCACAAAGGACGATGATGGAGACAAGCCAACATTAGGGCAGTTTTCGCAGCAGTCTATGTCTCCTTATACAGAACAACTAAGGACATATGCGTCCCTGTTTTCCGGGGAGACAGGGTTGACACTTGACGATCTTGGTTTCGTATCTGAGAACCCATCCAGCGCAGAGGCTATCAAGGCTACACACGAAAACCTCCGTCTGACTGCCAGAAAAGCCCAGCGCACGTTTGGAACTGGTTTTCTGAATGCCGGATACCTGGCCGCTTGCGTGAGAGATAATTTCCCTTATCAGAGGCAGCAGATTTACTTGACCACGCCGTTGTGGGAGCCGATCTTTGAACCGGATGCCGCTATGTTGTCTACGATTGGGGACGGCATTGTGAAGGTCAACCAGGCGATTCCGGGATATTTTGGCAACGAAAACACCAGGGCGTTGACCGGAATTGACGGGGAAACGGAGTAGGTCATGGCAGAGGATAAACAAATGGGCGACATTGTGCCGGAATTATACGGAAAGATTCAGAATCAATTTGAGAGCCTGATCTCCAAAGACAGGAAGATACAGGGAATTTTAACCGGGAAGGATGTGCACTCAGAGTTTTCAGACGTGTCTTTACTTGCTAGAAAAATCGGCGAATATGCGGCTGAGAGCCTGACAGCATATCTGACAGAGGAACAGCTGCCAGACGGCCGCCTGTATTGGAACATCATGCAAAGAACCATCGTACCAATCATGCGAAGAGGATACGACATTGTAATGCAAATGATCTTTATTGTACAGGAAAGAGAGGACAGCAAAAAAGGGATTGGCATCAAGCCGATCAAGCCAGATTTCCCGCTCGAAAGAATAGAGGCTGTCATGAATAAGTTGGATAATATAGCGGTAGGTGACCAGGATGAGCGAGTATGATGAAGAAATTAAAAAAATACTTTTTCGGGCGCTGGGAAATATTGCACAGGCACTTTGCGATGATTATGTTAAGAAAAATGCCGAGTTTCGAAGCAGCGCTGGGTTAAAAGCGAAAATCATCCGCAGAATGAACGGAGAGACGTGCGAATGGTGTCGGGCATTGGCTGGAATATATGAATACGGGACGGAACCAAAAGAAGTATATCAGCGTCACGACAACTGCGATTGTACAGTGGAATTTGTGACCGAAAAAGGGACGCAGAATGTCAACACAAAGCAGTGGACAACGCCGGAGGAAACTCTTGAACAGCGCAAGCTCATTCAGGGAATTGATACCAGAACCGGGATTCAGAGAAGCGTGCCGCAAAAGTCGGGCATTGAAAATGTAACTGCCGAATATTTACGTTCCGCGACACCGGGAATCGGTGAAATTTCATATGATGCTGGGTATGTGGTTTCCCGTCATTCAGAAGAAATAAAAATAGCACAATGGCTGCATGATAACCTCGGCGGTGATATTGTGCTATTACAGGAAACCGGCGGCCTATACGAGAAAACACCAGATTATCTATGGAGAGGGAAAAGCTGGGAACTTAAAACAACATCTACAGAAAAAGCAGCAGACAGCGCATTGAGAAGCGCGCTAAAACAGATAGCCGAGAATCCAGGTGGAGTGATCTTAGACTATGGTAATAATAAGATTTCAATGGAAAGGGCGGTAGATATTATTACGCGCCGCCTTTTGAGACAAGGCCAATGTAATGCAGATATCCTAATTATGCAAAAAGGTGATTTAGTGAGGGCGCTGCGCTATAAAAAATGAGGCTTTACCACCCCCACCAGAACGGGCGGAGGGGAGCCTCATATTTAACTTATACCACAAGACAGCACATTTGTCAAGTACGATGCAACCGCACCGTGCTTTTCTTATGCCAATTCCAGGAGGTAGTGACAGGATGACCGAGAAAAGGACCGGCCGCCAGATGCCAACCACATCATTCGTGCTGGAGTATGAATCCAGCCTTGGGCAGGAGGCGGTTAACATCTACAACAAAACCGGACGTACTGCCCAGGATTGGCAGACACAGATGATGTATGACATAATGGCGGTAAATGAAGACGGGTTATGGGTACATACCAAATTCGGCTGGTCAGTGCCGCGCCGGAACGGAAAATCGGAGCTTTTGCTGATGCGGGAGCTCTGGGGACTACGGAATGGGGAGCGTATCCTACATACGGCACACCGCACCACGACCTCCCATTCTCACTGGGAGAAGCTGTGTGGCCTGTTGTCCAAAACCGGGATGACAGAGGGCGAAGACTATAAAACCATTAAACAGTTTGGTCTGGAGCGTATCGAGATGCTTACCTGTGACGGGCGGATTAACTTCCGTACTCGTTCCAGTAAAGGCGGCCTGGGCGAAGGCTATGATCTGTTGGTCATTGATGAGGCGCAGGAGTATCAGGCCGACCAGGAAACCGCTTTGAAATATGTCGTTACAGATAGCAAAAACCCTCAGACGCTTCTATGTGGAACGCCGCCAACGCCGATATCTTCCGGAACGGTATTCTTAAAACTAAGGAAAGCGACTCTGTCCGGCGCGAATAAAAACGCTGGGTGGGCAGAATGGTCCGTCGAGGAACCGACAGATCCATATGACAAAGAGGCCTGGTACGAGACTAACCCATCGCTTGGGGTCATTTTTACGGAAAGGTCAGTTTACGATGAGATTGGGGAAGACCAGACAGACTTTAATATTCAGCGACTTGGTTTGTGGCTGCGCTATAACCAGAAGAGCGCTATCAGCAAGGTGGAATGGAAAGAGATGGAAGTGTCGAAATTGCCGGAACTGCGCCGAAAGGCATATATTGGCGTGAAATATGGGCACGATGGAACCAACGTTGCAGTTGCCATCGCAGTCAGCACCACGGACGGCAGGATTTTTGTAGAATGTATTGACTGTCACCCGATACGGGATGGTCCTTCCTGGATTCTCCCGTATTTGAATAACCCCCATGTAAAAACGGTTGTGGTTGATGGTGCAAACGGTCAACAGCTTCTGGCCAACGGAATGAAGGACGCAAAAATACGCCCGCCGATTCTTCCCACCGTGAAAGAAATCATCTTGGCCAATTCTGCCTTTGAACAGAACCTATACAGTCAACACATTTGCCATTGCGATCAGCCGTCGCTTGAACAGGCGGTATCAAACTGTGAAAAACGGCCGATAGGAAGCAATGGCGGCTTTGGTTACAAGGCCATCAAGGCCGGGGTAGAGATTGCCCTTTTAGACGCTGTCGTCCTGGCGGCGTGGGCATGTAGCGAGGCCAGAGAGAAAAAACCACAACGTATCATGTATTAAACCGTATGCACAAGGCGGGGCCGTGAAAGACCCTGCCTTTCTTATGCATAAAAACGCGACGGCAGCGGAAAAGCCGGAAAGGAGAAAACTATATGGCACTATTGGAAAAACCAATTACGACACAGGAGGATTTGGACGCCCTGATCGGGGATCGGCTTAAGCGCGATCGAGAGACGCATGCCAAGAAATATGAAGGCTGGATGTCTCCAGAAAAGCAGGAAGAGACGAAAAAGGAATCCGAAAAGCAGATCGAGGACTTAACAAAACAGATTGAAGAACAGGGAAAGAAGTACGCGGACATGGAAAAGCAAAACCAGACGCTGCAGGCACAGAACCGCAAATACGAGACCGACTCGGTAAAACGGAAAGTGGCGAATGAACTGGGACTGGATTGGGGACTTGCTGACCGTCTGACAGGGGAGACCGAGGAAGATATCCGCAAAGACGCAGAAAATCTTAAGTCGTTGTTGGGAACAACTGGCGCCCCGCCGCTGAGAATTTACGAATCGGACAAGGGCGCAGAAACTACAGAAGCAGCATGGAAGAACGTGCTGTCACAAATGAGAGGAGAATAAAATTATGGCATCTACAATAACTACACAACTTGAACTGCCTAAGGTACTTATCACTGGTATGTTCGACAAAACAAAGGGACATTCTACATTGGCCAAGCTTTCCGGCCAGACACCAATTGCTTTTTCCGGCAATGAGGTTATGACATTTAACCTGGACGGAGAAGTATCCATTGTTGGTGAGGGCGTAGCGAAACCCGCCGGTTCCGCCGTGTTTACACCTGTCACCATCTCGCCTATCAAATTTGTTTATCAGCATCGCGTAAGCGATGAGTTTGTGAAATCCAGTGATGAGGCGCGGCTGCCTTACCTACAGGCCTTTTCTGACGGATTTGCGAAGAAAATTGCGCGTGGTCTGGATATTGCCGCGCTTCATGGGGTTGATCCGGCAACAAATACTGCTGCTGATGCTGTATCCGGAAAGAGCTTTGATGCGCTTGTGGAATCCACGATAGAGTATGACGCTGCCACTGTGGATGACAACATCGACGATGCAGTAGCCGTGATTCAGGGTGTTGACGGCGAAATCAACGGAATTGCCCTTGCGCCTGCTGCTGGTTCCGCTCTTGGCAAGATCAAAGTATCCGGAACCGGCGTATATCTGTATCCGGAGTTCCGTTTTGGAGCGAACCCCGGAAGTTTTGGTGGAATGGCCTCCGACATCAATAGTACCGTGACCTTCGGATCTAATGTTGATCGGGCGATTATTGGTGATTTCCAGAACGCCTTTAAATGGGGATACGCAGAGAGCGTGCCAATGGAAGTCATTGAATACGGTGATCCGGACGGCCTTGGCGACTTGAAACGCTACAACCAGGTGGTACTCCGTGCTGAGGCCTATGTTGGTTGGGGCATCCTGGACGCATCCTCCTTCGTCCGCATCGTGGACAAAGCCTGATGAAATACCGGAACAAAAAAACCGGGTCTGCTATTGAGATTCGGTCAAAGCTGTCTGGGAAGGACTGGGAGGAGATAAAGGAAATAAAGGAAACGCCTTCTGCGAAAGCCAGGAAGAGGAGGACAAAGGAGGCGGCAGAATGAGTACTTTTGCGACAGCGGACGATGTTGCATCCCTTTGGAGATCGCTGACCACGGAGGAAAGGGACAGGGTAGAAGCCCTGCTCCCTGGGGTGTGCGACGCGCTGAGGGCGGAGGCAAGTAAGCGCGGCAAAGATTTAGATGAAATGATCTTATCCGGAGAACTATCATCGGAGCTTGTTAAGGTCGTCACTGTCGGAATCCTGTCGCGCACATTGTCCCAGGATACCAGAAACAGCAACTTACTTACGCAGGAATCACAATCCGCCATGGGTTATTCCTGGAGTGGCACTTACACATTGCCCGGAGGGGGCATATTGAACATACTGAACAACGACTTGAAGCGGCTCGGTCTTCTTAGACAGAAATATGGGGTGATTGATTTATATGGGAATCAAGGGGATTGACATTCTTTTGCATGTTAAAACAAAAACCGGTGTGGATGGATTTAACGCGCCAGTTTATGAGGAAGTCCCGGAAACCGTGTCTAATGTTTTGATTGGCGAACCATCTGCAGAAGATGTGGCCAGTGAACTTCAACTATACGGGAAGCATTTGGCATATACACTGGCAATACCGAAGGGAGATTCCCACGATTGGTCTAACGCCACGGTGGAATTTTTCGGACAAAAGTTCAAAAGTTACGGGGCAGTGACAGAGGGCATTGAGGCCTTGCTGCCGCTGGCCTGGAACAGGAAAGTAAAGGTGGAACGCTATGAGTAAATTTAAAGTCGAACTGAACCACTCCGGCGTGCGTAGTATGCTCCGCTCCAAGGAGATGATGGAGATTTGTGAAGGGTACGCAGACGCGGCGCTTTCCCGTCTTGGCAGCGGGTATAAAGTAAGCAGCCAAGTAGGGAAAAACCGTGTCAATGCAGAGGTGGCGGCCGTGTCAGCGAAAGCCATCAGGGAAAATTCAAAAGATAACGCTATTCTGAAAGCACTGTAGGGGAGGTGGACTAGATATGGCAGATGAATTGATTACGATAGAGGAATTGGCGCTTGGTTACCTTTCCGGGACCTTGGAAGTGCCGGTTTACATGGAAGTGCCAGAAAATTGTCCAAGCTCTTTTGTCGTGATGGAGAAGACCGGCAGCAGGCGGGAAAACCGTGTAAATCATGCAACGATAGCTGTCCAGTCTTACGCTGAAACGCTTTATGGAGCTGCGGCGCTGAATGAGCGGGTCAAAGAAGCCATGGACGGCCTGGGTGCCCTCCATCAGATCGGCAGTGCCAAGCTGAATAGTGATTACAATTTTACAGACACAGCAACTAAAAAATACCGCTATCAGGCGGTATATGACATAACGCACTATTAAAATGAAAGGGTGAAAGAAATGAGTAATACTGCAGCAAATGTCAATATCGGGAAACCGAAGGTTGGCGGATCAATCTACCGCGCTCCGCTTGGGGCGACCCTGCCGAAAGACGCGACATCAGCATTGGACGAAGCCTTTGAATGCCTTGGCTATGCTTCCGACGATGGCCTCACAAACAGCAATTCCCCGACAAGCAACAATATCAAAGCATGGGGCGGGGATATTGTCTATAATTACAATTCCGAGCAGACGGATACATTCGGATTCAAACTTATTGAATCATCCAGCGTGGCCGTCTTAAAAACTGTATACGGCGATGATAACGTATCCGGAACCATGGCGGAAGGAATTGCTATTTCTGCTAATTCCTCTGAAAAAGGGGCGTCTTCCTGGGTGTTTGAATTGGTGCTTCAGGATGGCGGCGCAAAGCGTATTGTTGTCCCCAAGGGAATTATCACGGAACTAGGCGAAATTTCATATTCGGATGAGGACGCAGTCGGATATGAGATCACGATTACGGCAATGGTAGACGATAGCGGCAATACACACTACGAATACTTAACAAAAACGGCATAACGAGGTGAACTATGAAGGGTATAGCAACAAACGGATTTGAATATGAGATATCAGAAACAGTGTTTGAAAACATGGAGCTGATTGACGCATTGGCAGAAGCAGGCGAGGAAAACCCGCTTGCCATCTCAAATGTATGTCTGCTTGTCTTCGGTAAAGAACAGAGGAACCGACTTTATGACTCCCTGCGATTGGAAGACGGTACAGTCCCGTTTATGGAGGTAGCTAATGTAATTTCTGAAATTTTTGCCGAAAGGGGTAAAGAAGGAAAAAACTGATAACCCTCGCTGAGATGCTTGCGTCAGACAAGGACGCGCTTATCTGTGACCTTGCGGAAACGTATGGAATTTTTAATTACCGGGGGTTGCCGGTTCCCTTGCTGGCAACTCTGGCATCCGGCTTGAGGGACAATTCGCGTATTAAACAAAAAATATCCGGTGTCCAGGCAGGACAGGACACACTTTTGCTTGCTATGGCGGTTGACGCGCTCAATCTCCTGGTATGGGGGAAAACAAAAGACGGACAGAAGAACCGCAACCGTCCAAAGTCAATTGCACAGGGGTTGTTACAATGTCCGGAGAAGACGGAAAAGGAACACATAGCGGTGTTTGATACGCCGGAGGAATTTGAAAAAGCATTATTGAAGGCAAAAGGTGGTGAATATTATGGCAACTGAACTGGCAAAGGCATATGTTCAAATCATACCGTCCGCGCAGGGTATCAAGGGGAGTATCACGAAGGTGCTAGACGGAGAGGCCGCATCTGCTGGAGAAAAATCCGGAGAGACGATCGGTCAAAAGATGGTCAGCGCGGTGAAAAAAATAATTGTGGCCGCGGGGATAGGAACGGCCATTGCTAAATCCCTGAGTGAGGGCGCGGCGCTGCAACAGTCCATTGGAGGCATTGAAACCCTGTTCAAGGACAGCGCCGACAAAATAAAGAAGTATGCGTCACAGGCGTACAAAACAACCGGACTTTCCGCCAACGAGTACATGGAGACCGTGACAAGTTTTTCTGCCAGTCTGATTAAGAGTATGGGAAACGACACGGCCAAAGCTGCCGACAAGGCCAATATGGCTTTAACAGATATGTCCGATAACGCAAATAAGATGGGCACCAGTATGCAGGACATCCAGAACGCCTATCAGGGATTTGCAAAGCAAAATTACACGATGTTGGATAACCTGAAGCTTGGTTATGGCGGCACAAAGACAGAGATGGAGCGGCTGCTTGCTGATGCGCAGGCTATTTCCGGAGTAAAATATGACGTTTCGTCTTATGCGGATGTAGTAGACGCAATCCATGTGATTCAGACAGAAATGGGGATCACTGGCACAACGGCGGAGGAAGCAGCGGAAACATTTTCCGGATCATTGGCATCCATGAAGGCGGCGGCTAAGGACTTGCTTGGGAATCTGTCCCTGGGAGAAGATATCAGGCCATCTCTGGATGCGCTTATGGAAACGGCGCGTACTTTCCTTGTGGATAATCTTCTTCCGATGGTGGGCAATATATTAACAGAACTTCCCGGGTTGGCAGTATCGCTGATCACGGGAGCCGCAAAGATTTTCGGCCAACTTATAGCATCAATTCCGGACTTAGTAAGAAACCTTCTGGATAATATACAGAGTCTGCTTGTATCGGGTCTTGAGGCGATCGGAATGGACGGCGCGGCGGAAATGATTGCCGGGTTTGAAAATCCCCTGGACAATTTCAGTATGCAGAATCTGATAGATAAATTCAAGGAGGTCGCTTCTTATCTGTCAAATACGTTTTCCCCCGTGATAGATGCGGTCGATGACCTGTTTGTCGCGATTGGAGATGCGGTGAAACCAGTGATTGATAATATCAAAGAATTTTTAACTTCGGAGGAAACAACCAGCACAATCACGGACTTCCTAAAGACGGCGGCAGAGGGTTTGGCCGGAGCTCTGGAGGCTGTTGTACAGTGGCTAACGGATTTTGTAGAATGGATATCTTCTGGAACGCCAAGCGCAGAGCTTTTTAAAGCGGCTATTGTTGGAGTAGCCACAGCTTTTGTTACATGGCAGATTATCAGCGAGATAACCACGTTGATCTCTGGGGTCAAACTCGCTGTTGAGAAAGCGAAAATTGCATTCCAGCTGTTTAACGCGACCCTGAAGGCCAATCCAATCGGAGTTGTGATCACCATAATCGCCGCCCTTGTAGCTGCATTCATTTATCTGTGGAACAACTGCGAGGGATTTCGTAATTTTTGGATTAACCTGTGGAACACCATCAAGACGGTAATTTCTACAGCCTGGGACGCGATTAAAACCGGCGTTACAACGGCAATCAATGTTATAAAGACCGTGATTACCACTGTGTTTAACACGATTAAAACGATCGTTTCTACCGTTTGGAATGCGATTAAAACAGTAATCACAACTGTCATTAATACCGTAAAAAATACCGTAACAAACGTTGTTAATAGCATCAAGACGACGATATCCAACGTATTCAACGGGATCAAGAGCACGGCAACAAACGTTTGGAATGCGATTAAGACAGCAATCACTAAACCAGTTGAGACAGCGAAAAACACAGTAAAGGGACTGATCGACAAGATCAAAGGATTTTTTAATTTTAAATGGAGTCTGCCAGACTTGAAAATGCCGCACATCTCCATTACGGGAAATTTCAGCCTTAAGCCGCTCAGTGTGCCGAAGTTTAGCATAAAATGGTACGCGGAGGCAATGGACGACCCGCTGATCTTAAATGGCGCGACTATTTTTGGAGCTGCAGGGAGTCAGCTGTTGGGCGGCGGTGAGGCCGGTTCGGAAGTGGTTGCTGGCGCGGACACATTAATGAACATGATCCGATCAGCGCTGGACGAAGGCCCTACAGGTTCCGGCAGCGCCCTGGATGATAGGCTGGACCGGCTGTTTGACTTGTTGGCAGAATACTTCCCGCAGCTTGCTAACATGCGGGTATACCTGGACAAGACGGCAATGGTAGGAAGGATGGCCCCGGCCATGAATGCAGAGTTTGGTAGGATACAGACAAGGGAGGCAAGGGGCAGATGACGATAGGAGTAACTATAAATGGCAAACACTGCCTGAATGATCTTGGAATGTTCCTGACTAAGGCTGAGATTGATCCGCCGGAAGCACAGACATCCTATCTGACTGTGCCAGGCAGGGACGGACCGTTGGACATGTCGGAGGCTCTGGATGGAAAAATTCACTATAATGAGCGGACTGTCGTGCTAGAATTTGAAAGCACTCCGCTATTAAGCGGAAAATCATGGCCGGTTTTTTTAAGTGATCTGTCTAATCTGGTCCATGGCGTAACCAGCCAGATTTCTTTTGATGGCGATGGCGATTATTACTATTCTGGGCGCGGGGAAGTGAGCGACTTTGGTATCACGGGGAGCAAGTACAGTATTACGATGGAATTTGTCTGCGATCCGTACAAAACCAGCTTCTCTGACGGCTCCAAATCCTTGTAGGAGGATATCATGTATAAGATTACATACATACACAAGGATGGAGAAAACGAACTGCCCTTGTACACGCCTGGAAACGGCGAATATGGCTTGACGAAAGGAATATTAAAGCTTGAGGTGGGCAAGTCGGGAGAATTAAACATAAGCGTTCCGGATACTAATCCGGCTAAAGCGGATATTGTATGCCCGACAGATGAGGTGATCGTTTATCGGGACAATAATGAATTGTGGCGGGGGCGGCCTGTCACAAGGGAAAGTGATTTTATCCGGACTGGTTCACTGTCCTGCGAGGGCGTTCTGTCATACCTGTATGACACCTTTTACCCGCCTTATGATTTTCAAGGCTCTCACGTTGACCTTATAAAGAGCATCTTGGACAACCACAACGCGCAGGTAGGGAGCCAGAAGCAGATCAAGCTAGGGACTGTTACTGTAACAGACCCGAATGACTATATTGCAAGGAGCGATAGCAACTACGCCCGTTCTCTGAGTGTGTTGTCGGAAAAACTGGTTGGAGAGTCTCTTGGCGGTTATCTTCGAATCCGGATTGCGGACGGCATTAAATACCTGGATTATCTGGACGGGTACGGTACGACAGCGGAACAGGTTGTTCAGTATGGCGTCAACCTTATTGATCTGGCGGAGACCGTTGAGTATGGAGATGCTATTTCAGCCGTGCTTCCTTTGGGCGCTGAGGACGAAGAAACAGGTGAGCGGCTAACCGTTGCGTCTGTTAATGGCGGGGAGCTGTATGTTTCAGACAAAGACCTTGTGGAGGAATACGGATGGATTGCGGAAGTGGTAGAATGGGACGATGTCACGATTGCATCTAACCTGTTGACAAAGGCCCAGACATATCTGCAACAGGCTGCAGTGCCCGTGCGAACACTGTCCATAAATGCAGTAGATTTGTCTCTTGTGTCAAAGTCAGACACAGCGATCAATCTGGGTGATATGGTCAGAATTCAGTCAGACCCTCATGGGATAAATCAGTACATGGAGCTGACATCCATGGAAATCAACATTTTAGACCCGTCTGCCGATACACTGAGTTTTGGAGCGGAGACAGCCGGATTTACGGAGCGGTCATCGTCCTCAAGCCGACAAATATCGGAAAGCCTTAACAGTGTAACAACAATTGTCAAGAATCTGTCTGCCAACACTGTTACGACTGATTACCTGTCTGCGAATTATGCAACCATTGCTAATCTGAATGCGGCCAATGCAGAGATTGAGGATCTGAAAGTTGCGGATGTCAATATTACAGAAAAATTGAATGCGGCCGATGCTTACATCGAAAACTTGACGGCAGATAACGTGGTAATTAACAATCAATTGAGTGCCGTGAGTGCCGATGTTTCAACTCTGACGGCTACAACGGCGGAGATCACATCACTGTTGGCTGGAAATGCTGGCGTTGGAAACCTGCAAGCAATCCATCTGACAAGCGCCAACACAATTATTGATAACGCTGTTATAACAGACGCGATGATCGCTG
>CAZGMH010000005.1:35262-35646 GCA_964526765.1 uncultured Eubacterium sp. | reverse complement strand
TGTTTTGCTATTGGCAAAGGAAAATCAGGCTGCAGAATGCAATAGAAAAACGGGTCTACAGATTGGGCTGTACACATAAAGCTCGGCAAAAGAAAGGGATTTTATATGCGTTACTCTGGAATTGGCGGCCAGGCCGTCATGGAAGGGGTCATGATGAAAAATGGGAATGAGTATGCGGTTGCAGTCCGCAAACCGGACCATGAAATAGAGGTTATGACCAAAGAATATAAGGGTATCTTAAAAGGCGATGCCTGGAAAAAAGTACCGATGGTGCGCGGGGTATTGAATTTTATTGATTCCCTGGTGCTCGGAATGTCCACCCTGATGTATTCCGCTTCTTTTTTTGAGGAAGAGGAGGATGTGAAAGAGACGGACAAAAAGAAC
>CAZGMH010000005.1:13115-35162 GCA_964526765.1 uncultured Eubacterium sp. | reverse complement strand
GAAGCGGAGAAAAAGAAAGAGACGGATAAAGAGAACGAAGCGGAGAAAAAGAAAGAGACGGATAAAGAGAACGAAGCGGAGAAAAAGAAAGGAACTGGGAAAAATCAAGAGGCAAAAGAAAAAGCGATGATGGGAGGAACCGTAGCTTTTTCCGTCGTTATGGCGGTGGCAATTTTTATGATTCTTCCGTACTATTTGTCTCAGCTTTTCCAGAGGTTTATTGACAGTGAGACGGTCATTGCAATTATTGAAGGCGTACTGCGTCTCGCAATTTTTACAGGGTATATACTTCTGATATCGAGGATGAAGGAAATTCAAAGAGTATTCATGTATCACGGCGCCGAGCATAAATGCATCAACTGTATCGAACACGGGTTGGAATTGAATGTAGAAAATGTGCGCAGGAGTTCAAAGGAGCATAAACGCTGCGGCACCAGCTTTTTGATGTTTGTAGTGGTGATCAGTATTATCCTGTTTTTGTTTATCCGGGTAGATTCCCATGTGCTGAGGCTGGTCATCCGTCTTTTGTTAGTGCCTGTGATCGCAGGTCTGTCCTATGAGCTGCTCCGTCTGGCAGGACGCAGTGACAATCCGGTCATTAATGTTGTGAGTAAACCGGGATTGTGGATGCAGGGATTGACGACGAAGGAGCCGGATGATGAGATGATTGAAGTAGGAATTGCTTCTGTGGAAGCAGTATTTGACTGGAGAACTTATGTGGCAGACATACAGCAGGAAGGCCGGATGACAAAATGACCTATCGGAAAGCACGGATAAAAGCGGCTGAAATGATTCGAAAAGCCGGAATCGAAAATGAGGCGTCGGAGAGCTGGTTTTTGATGGAATATGCGTGTAAGATTGACCGCAGCTTTTACCTTTTGCATGAGCAGGATGAGATGCCAAAGGCAGACGGGGACAAATTTTTTTCGCTGACACAAAAACGCTGTCTGCGCATTCCGCTTCAATATCTGACGGGGGAGCAGGAATTTATGGGACTGCCCTTTCAGGTAAATGAGAATGTGCTGATACCCCGGCAGGATACGGAGATTTTGGTAGAAGAAGCCCTGAAAGTCATATCCGGTCAGAGTGCGGTATTGGATATGTGTACCGGTTCGGGCTGTATTGCCGTCAGCATACAGAGCTTTCGGCCGCAGGCGAAAGTGACCGGAAGCGATATATCGGCGCCGGCGCTTTGGACAGCGCGGGAAAATGCAGCATATAACGGAGTATCAGTGGAATTTGTAGAAAGTGATTTGTTTTCCGGTATCGTAGGGCAATATGACGTAATCGTGTCCAATCCGCCGTATATTCCGAGTGATGTGATACCGACGCTGATGCCGGAGGTCAGAAATTTTGAACCGGCAGGGGCGTTAGACGGCAAAGCGGACGGCCTGTTTTTTTACCGGAGGATTATAGCGGAGAGCAAAAATTATCTGGTACCGGGCGGATGGCTGTTGTTTGAGATCGGATGTGATCAGGGAGAAGCCGTATCTGCCTTAATGAAAGAAAATGGATTTTATGGGATAGAAGTGATACCGGATCTGGCAGGTCTGGACCGGGTAGTGAAAGGAAGGAGAAAAGAAGATGTTTGACAGACTGGAAGATACGCTGATTCGTTTTGAAGAACTGCTCAGTATGCTCAGCGAGCCGGATGTGGCGAACGACCCGAAACGTTTTCAGAAATTGATGAAGGAACAGAGTGATCTGACGCCGATTGTCGAAGCTTATAAGGAATATAAACAGTGTAAGCAGAATATTGAGGACAGCCTCGCCATGCTCCAGGAGGAGAGCGATGAGGAGATGCGGGAGCTGGCAAAGGAGGAATTGAATGATTCCAGGGCGCGGGTGGAAGAACTGGAAAAGGAATTGAAGATTCTGCTTCTTCCGAAGGACCCTAATGATGACAAAAATGTTATTGTGGAAATCCGTGCGGGCGCCGGCGGGGATGAGGCTGCGTTATTTGCGGCAGAGATTTACCGGATGTATGTGCATTATGCCGAATCAAAACGCTGGAAAGTTGAGACTATGGATGTGGAGGAAATCGGAATCGGCGGCATGAAGTACGTCAGCTTTATGGTAAACGGACAGGGCGCTTATTCCGTGTTAAAATATGAGAGCGGCGTGCACCGCGTACAGCGTGTCCCGGAGACGGAATCCGGCGGGCGTATCCACACGTCGACGATTACCGTTGCGATTATGCCGGAGGCAGAGGACGTAGATGTACAGATTGATATGAATGACTGTAAATTTGATGTATTCCGTGCATCCGGAAACGGCGGGCAGTGTGTCAATACAACCGATTCGGCGGTGCGTCTGACCCATATTCCTACCGGTATCGTTATTTCCTGCCAGGATGAGAAATCACAGCTTAAAAATAAAGATAAAGCGCTCAAGGTCCTGCGGGCAAAGCTGTATGATCTGGAGCGCCAGAAGGCTCACGACGCGGAGGCGGATTTGAGAAGAAGCCAGGTGGGGACCGGAGACCGTTCTGAGAAAATCAGGACCTATAATTTCCCGCAGGGACGTGTGACGGATCACCGGATTAAACTGACGCTGTATCGTCTGGAATCCATCATGAACGGCGATATCCAGGAGATTATTGATTCCCTGATTGCGGCTGACCAGGCGGCAAAGCTGGCGAAGATGGGGGGATAATCAGGAAAGCCGGGACGGTTTATCGTGGGGACCGCTGAATCACGGGATGTGCAGCGTTCAAAAAACCCAGAATAGTATATTAAAAAAAATCAATGAGAATGATTAAATTTAATCATTCTCATTTTTACCCGGAAATGATATAGTGGTGCAAGTAAAGCGAGGAAAGTTATTATGAATTATCAAAAGTATCAGATACCATATTTTATGCCCCCCGAAGTCACATACGACTGGGTGAAAAAGACGGAGATTGAGAAAGCCCCGATTTGGGCGAGCGTTGATTTGAGGGATGGAAACCAGGCATTGATTGAGCCTATGAGCCTGGAGGAAAAGCTGGAATTTTATCAAATGCTTCTGGATATTGGCTTTAAAGTGATTGAAGTCGGTTTCCCGGCTGCTTCCGATACGGAATATCAGTTTTTGCGTACAATCATAGAGCGGGATATGATACCGGATGATGTGACGGTGCAGGTACTCACGCAGGCGAGGGAGCATATTATCAAAAAGACCTTTGAGGCAATCAAAGGCGCAAAGCATGTCATCGTGCATTTATACAATTCTACTTCCGTTGCCCAGCGGGAGCAGGTTTTTAAGAAAGATAAAGAGGAAATCAAAAAGATTGCGGTGGAGGGCGCAAAACTGCTGAAACGCCTTGCGGCGGATGAAGAGGGGGATATTTATTTCCAGTACAGCCCGGAGAGTTTTACCGGTACGGAAATGGAATATGCCCTGGATGTATGCAATGCCGTTTTGGAAGTCTGGCAGCCGACGCCGGAGCATAAGGCGATCATTAACCTTCCTGCGACAGTGGAAAATGCCATTCCCCACGTATTTGCCTGCCAGGTAGAGTATATGCACAAAAATATGATTTACCGGGATGCTGTCACCCTGTCCATTCATCCGCACAACGACAGAGGATGCGGAGTTGCCACTACAGAACTGGGAGTTCTGGCTGGCGCGGACCGCGTGGAGGGCACCTTATTTGGCAACGGGGAGCGCACCGGAAATGTGGATATTGTGACTCTGGCGATGAATATGTTTTCACACGGCTATGATCCGGAACTTGATTTTACAAATATGGAGCAGATTGCCTCCACATATGAGAGATTAACCAATATGGCGGTATCGCAGAGACAGCCCTATGCAGGCCAGTTGGTATTTACCGCTTTTTCCGGCTCCCATCAGGATGCTATTGCAAAGGGTTTGGCGTGCCGTGAGGGGGATGACGGGAAAAAATGGGATGTGCCATATCTTCCGATTGACCCGAAGGATGTGGGGCGCACTTATGATTCCGACGTCATCCGCATCAACAGCCAGTCCGGCAAGGGCGGCGTCAGCTATGTGCTGAAAAATCATTATGGGCTTGTGCTTCCGGAAAAAATGAGGGAGGAAGTAGGCTATGCGGTAAAAAAAGTTTCTGACCAGGAGCACAAAGAACTTTCCCCGCAGTGGATATATGAAATTTTCCGTTCCCGTTATTTCCTGTATCAGGATTTATTTATCGTTTCGGAATGCCATTTTAAACAGGTACAGGGAATCACAGCCGAGGTTACAATTGCGTTCGAGGGAAGAAAAGATACGGTTGTCGCTTCCGGTAACGGACGTCTGGATGCGGTGAGCAATGCGGTGAAACAGTATTTCAATGCCGATTACAAGCTGCTGGTCTATGAAGAACATGCTCTTTCCCAGGGCACTTCATCCCAGGCAGCCGCTTACATCGGGATTCAGGGAAAAGGAAAAATGTTCTGGGGAGTAGGGTTTAACGCAGATATTGTGAAAGCGTCCATCCATGCCCTCAGCGTTGCGGTGAACCATTATTTGAGCGAGACAGGCACAGCCGTCGAGGTGGATGAGCGTTTTCAGGAGATGATGAATTATATTCAGACAAATTATAAAACGGTCACACTGGAATCGCTGGCAGAAAAATTTTATCTCTCCGTCCCGTATTTGTCCAGGTACATCAAAGAAAAGTCCGGCAGGACATTCAGCGCAATACTGACGGATATAAAAATGCAGCGCGCCCGCAATATGCTGAAAAGTGAGGGAATCACCGTTGAACAGATTGCGGAAAAGGCGGGGTATCCGAGTGTGGAACATTTCAGCCGGCAGTTTAAAAAGCTCTATGGAATTTCACCGGTGGAATACCGCAAACGCATGGATTAACAGGAAAATAGTTTGTCCGCAGAGCTTTCGGGTATGGGGGAATACGCAAACAATTTCCCGCGGTGAAACAGCAATAGAAATAAAAATACAGGAAATACAAATTCCCGGCTTCGGAAAAGTGAGCCGGGAATTTGTATTGGTATAGGTGTTATTCGTCATAAATATTTACGATTTCACCGTCCAGAATGCGGTTCATATTTTTAACGGCGCAGAAGTTGCCGCACATGCTGCAGGTATCCTCTTTTTCCGGTTTTGCCTCTGCGCGGTAGCGGCGGGCTTTTTCCGGGTCAAGACAGAGGTCAAACATTTCTTCCCAATCCAGCTTCTTTCTGGCGGCGCTCATCGCATCATCCCAGTCCCGGGCGCCTTTGATGCCCTTGGCGATATCCGCTGCGTGGGCAGCAATGCGGGAGGCAATAATGCCATCCTTTACGTCGTCTACATTCGGCAGACGCAAATGTTCTGCCGGGGTCACATAGCAGAGGAAAGAAGCGCCGTAAGCTGCCGCGATTGCCCCGCCGATAGCGGAAGTGATATGGTCATATCCCGGCGCGATATCGGTAACAAGAGGTCCAAGTACATAGAACGGCGCGCCCTTGCAGAGCGTTTTCTGAATTTCCATGTTGGCAGCAATCTGATTCAGCGGCATGTGGCCCGGTCCTTCCACCATAACCTGTACATTTTTCTCCCATGCGCGCTGTGTCAGTTCGCCCAATGTCACAAGTTCTTCAATCTGTGAAATATCCGAGGCATCTTTTAAACATCCCGGACGGCAGGCGTCGCCGAGGCTCATGGTGATATCGTATTCCTGACAGATATCAAGAATTTCATCATAGCGCTCGTAGAACGGGTTTTCCTGTCCGGTCATTTCCATCCACGCAAAAATGATGGAACCTCCGCGGGAAACGATATTCATGAGACGTTTGTTGCGTTTGAAACGGTCAGCCGTCTCCTTATTGATACCGCAGTGGATGGTCATAAAGTCAACGCCGTCCTCTGCGTGCATCCGAACGATGTCAATCCATTGCCCGGAAGTAATTTCCTTTAAAGCTTTGTGATAGTGAACAACTGCGTCATAGATCGGAACGGTACCGATGATAGCCGGGCATTCGGCAGTCAGGCGTTTGCGGAAAGTGCGGGTGTCGCCGTAAGAGCTTAAATCCATAATGGATTCCGCTCCCATTGCCACGGCATTATTGACCTTGGCAATTTCCATATCCATATCTTTCCAGTCTCTTGAAATCCCCAGGTTTACATTGATTTTTGTTTTTAACATGGAACCGATACCGTTCGGTTCAATGCTTGTGTGAAGCTTGTTGCAGGGAATGATGATCTGGCCTTTTGCCATGTAATCCATCAGCTCTTTGACGTCCATCTGTTCCTTGTTTGCAACGATTTCCATTTCTTTTGTGACGATGCCGCGTCTTGCCGCATCCATTTGCGTTGTGTAGCTCATAGAAACACCTCTCCGTAATAAGATTTCCAGGGTGTTTGACCGAAGTGCGGGATAAAAAACAGGAAAATTTTTCGCCGCAGTGCGATTTTTGCAAAGCGTTTATCTGCGTAGCTTTTATATCATAGAAAGATTGCAAAGCAACAATATGTGATATAAAAAAAGCATCCCGTAAGGATGCAGTGAAAAATCTGTATGAAGCATTCCCTACGCCGGCATTACCCGTATCAGGTTCCAGGGTCGAAATCGAACGTATTTCCTCTCAGCCGGCGCGCCAGCTCCCCTCTTTTCTGTATTTTCATAATAGCGGATTGCGCATGAGATGTCAATCGGATGCATAAGATATTTCAAAAATAATTGCACAGGATATGCGGAGTGAAAAGATGACAGAGATTATAAAAGCAATTTTATTTGGTATTGTGGAGGGAATTACGGAATGGCTTCCGATCAGCAGTACCGGGCATATGATTTTGCTGGATGAGTTTGTGGAGATGGATGTGGGCGCGGAATTTCTGGATTTATTTCTGGTAGTGATTCAATTGGGGGCGATTCTTGCCGTTGTCGTTATATACTGGAATCAACTGATTCCGTTTACCTGGCGCCACGGGGTGCGGCTTGACAGAAAAAAATGTTCCATGTGGCTGAAAATGATTGCGGCGTCGATTCCGGCGGGAGTCGTCGGCATACTCTGGGATGACATATTTACGGAATGGTTTTACAATTATTGGACCGTTGCCATTATGCTGATCCTTGTCGGCATCGTATTTATTGTCGTGGAAAATGCCAATCGGGGAAAGCCGGCAAATGTGGATTCCATCGATGATATTTCCTATGGAAAAGCATTTCTTATCGGCGTTTTCCAGATGATCGCCGCCGTCTTTCCGGGAACCTCCCGTTCCGGTTCCACGATTGTGGGTTCCCTGATGCTTGGAATTTCCAGAACGGCAGCGGCGCAGTTCACATTTTTCCTTGCAATTCCGGCAATGTTTGGCGGAAGCGCAATTAAGCTTCTGAAGTATGAGGGGAGATTCAACGGGGCGGAAGTGATGCTTCTTGCCATCGGTATGGCGGTGGCGTTTGCGGTATCTGTTGCAGCGATCAAATTCCTCATGTCTTACATTAAGAAGCATGACTTTAAAGTGTTTGGCTGGTATCGGATTGTTCTTGGCGCGGCCGTAATCGGATACTTTTTGATTTCATAGGAGCGGAGATTTTTGTCATGCAGAAGAAACAGCTTTGTTGTATTAAGAATAAAACATTTTTTTGTAGTCAGATTCTGTCGGAATATGTTATACTGGTCAATAGTGTTTTGAGATGTATATAGATAGGAGGATGCTTGTATGAAAACATGTAATTGTAAGCAGGCAGGTATGGAGGCGTTGAAAGCTGCCGGAATCGATATCGAACGGCTGGAACCTGTTCTTGAACAGTATAAAGCTGTGGAAGGCAGCCTGATTACGATTCTGCAGAAAGCACAGGATTTGTATGGATATCTGCCCGTCGAATTATTGAATTATATCGCCCTTGAGACCGGAAATAAGCCGGCAAAGGTTCTGGGAGTGGCTACTTTCTATGCCCAGTTCCGCCTGGAACCGGTAGGCAAATACCTGATAATGCTTTGTCAGGGAACCGCCTGTCATGTAAACGGGTCAGAGGCAGTCGGACAGGCAATTTGTGAAGAATTGGAAATCAGGGATGGGGAGACTACGAAAGACGGTCTGTTCACACTGAAAAATGTGGCATGTCTCGGATGCTGTTCTCTGTCTCCGGTTATGATGATAAATGATGAGACTTATGGAACACTTACTCCCGCGAAAGCGAGAACGATTCTGAAAGAAATCAGGCAGAAGGAGGGAGTGTAAGATGAAAATAATTATTGGAAAAGGCAGCTGCGGTATTGCCGCAGGTGCAAATAAAGTGTCGGATGCCGTGGAGAGCTTTCTGGCGGAAAAAAATCTGGATATTCCGGTAAGCGTGGCCGGATGTATCGGTATGTGCTATCTGGAACCAATCATGGATGTGATTCGCGATGACGGTACAAAAACGACTTATGTAAAAGTAACGCCTCAGGCAGTTTCGGAAATTATGGAAGCAGAGCTTGCCGGAAATATTTGCGGGACTTATGTAATTCCTGAGGAAGATCAGGAAATCAAAGAGAAACAGACCCGTATTGCCCTGAGAAACTGCGGTATTATTAACCCGGAGGAGATAGAGGAATACATAGCAGCCGGCGGTTATAAATCCATAGAGAAATGTATTCGTGAGATGACACCGGAGGATGTTATTGCGGAAATTAAAGTTTCCGGGCTTGCAGGCCGCGGCGGCGCCGGTTTCCCGACATGGTTTAAGTGGAATGCAGCGCGGAGCGCCAAAGGAGATAAAAAATATACGATCTGCAATGCGGATGAGGGAGATCCGGGTGCATTTATGGACCGTGCCGTTATCGAGGGCGACCCTCATACATTGATAGAAGGTATGCTGATTGGAGCTTATGCAATGGGCAGCGACGAGGGAATCGTCTATGTGCGTGCAGAGTATCCGCTGGCTATTGTGCGTCTGAACAATGCAATTGAGCAGGCGCGGGAAAAGGGATTTCTGGGTAAAAATATCCTGGGTTCCGGCTTTAGTTTTGACCTGCGTATCAAGGCAGGTGCGGGAGCTTTTGTATGTGGTGAGGAGACCGCGCTTATCGCGTCTCTGGAAGGTGAACGTGGAATGCCGCGCTTAAAACCGCCATTCCCGGCACAGAAAGGTTACTGGCAGAAACCGTCCAATATTAATAATGTAGAAACTTATGCAAACGTGGCATGGATTATTGCCAATGGCGGAGCGGCATTTGCGGCGCTGGGCACGCCGGACAGCAAAGGTACAAAAGTATTTGCCCTGACCGGAAAGATAAAAAAAGGCGGCCTGGTGGAAATCCCTATGGGCGCCACCATCCGGGACGTTATCTATGATATCGGCGGGGGCATCAAAAATGACCATGCTTTCAAGGCAGTTCAGATGGGCGGCCCGTCCGGCGGATGTATCCCGGCAGATTTGATTGATACACTGATTGATTATAAAAAACTGTCAGCTACCGGCGCAATTATGGGTTCCGGCGGTATGGTTGTCATGGATGAGACAACCTGCATGGTGGATATGGCGCGGTTTTTCCTTGATTTCACCTGCAAGGAGAGCTGTGGAAAATGTATTCACTGCCGTCTCGGTACAAAGAGGATGCTGGAAATCCTGACACGTATCACCAGGGGCGAAGGCCGTGACGGTGATATTGAACTTTTGGAAGAACTGGCAATTCAAATCAAAAACTCCGCTCTGTGCGGTTTGGGGCAGACTGCGCCGAATCCGGTGCTGACCACCCTGAAATATTTCCGCAACGAGTATGAAGATCATATTTACCGCAAAAAATGTACCGCACATCAGTGCAGCGCGCTCGTGACATATTCTGTGGATGCAGAAAAATGTAAGGGTTGTACTCTGTGTGCGAGAAATTGTCCGGTTCAGGCAATTTCCGGCAGCGTAAAGGAACCGCACGTTATTAACACAGATATCTGTATCAAGTGCGGAAAATGTGCGTCAAGCTGTAAATTCGGCGCGGTAGTTGTGGATTAGTGACCGTTCAGACATCTGAACAGTTACAGAGATGAAGGAGGAAACGGATATGGCGAAATTAAGATTAAATATAAATGGCATAGAAGTGACCGGATTTGAGGGACAGACCATTTTAGAGGTGGCGGGAGAAAACGGAATTGAGATTCCGACACTCTGCTACGATGAGCGGGTTGCTGTGTACGGAGCCTGCGGTCTGTGCGTTGTGGAGGCGGAGGGAAGCCCAAAGCTGATGCGTGCCTGTGCGACGGTTATTTCTGAAGGAATGATAATTAAAACAAATACACCGAAAGTAATTGCATCGAGAAAGGCAGCGCTGGAACTTCTGCTCAGCGACCACAACGGGGACTGCCGTCCGCCGTGTTCCCTGGCATGTCCGGCGGGAACCGACTGTCAGGGATATGTGGGCATGGTTGCCAACGGTGAATACAAAGAAGCGGTAAAACTGATTAAAGATAAGTTCCCGTTCCCGGCGTCCATCGGACGGGTGTGTCCGCATCCGTGTGAAACCGCATGCCGCCGTCAACTGGTGGAGGAGCCGGTATCGATTGCATTTATCAAAAGCTTTCTTGGTGATAAAGATTTGGAGAGCGGCGAGCCGTATATGCCAGAACCGGGTGAGCCAACCGGACATAATGTGGCTGTTGTGGGCGGAGGCCCGGCGGGGCTGACAGCGGCTTACCAGCTTCGCAGAAAGGGACATGATGCGGCGGTTTATGATGCAATGCCGAAGATGGGCGGTATGCTTCGCTACGGTATCCCGCAGTACCGTCTCCCAAAAGAAATTTTGGATGAGGAAATTGAACTGATTGCAGATATGGGAGTAAAGATGTACCCGAACCAAAAAGTCGGACGTGATATTTCCCTGTCTTATCTGAGAGATAACTATGATGTCGTAGTTGTGTCCGTCGGTGCGTGGACAAGTATCCGGATGGGTATTCCGGGAGAGGATAACGCATACGTATATGGCGGTATTGATTTCCTGCGCAAGGCAGCTCTGGGTGAGGATATTCTGATCGGACAGAATGTAGCTGTTGTCGGCGGTGGAAATACGGCAATGGATGCCTGCCGTACGGCAATCCGGCTGGGCGCAGAAAATGTATATTGTATTTACCGCCGTACCAGAGCAGAGATGCCGGCGGAGGATATTGAAATACAGGAAGCGGAAGAAGAAGGCGTAGTGTTCAAATATCTCAACAATCCGTTGGAAGTTGTATCGGCAGAGGACGGAACGATCGCCTGTGTGAAGGTGCAGAAGATGGAACTTGGCGAGCCGGATGCCAGCGGAAGAAGGAGACCGGTTCCCGTTGAGGGCGCTGTGGAGGATTTGGATGTATCCTGTCTGATCATGGCGCTTGGACAAAAACCGGATATCACCGGATTTGAGGAACTGGAGCGTACAGGAAAAGGAACCATTGCAGCGGATGAGACGACATACCGCACCAATCTGGAAAACGTATTTGCCTGCGGTGAGGCGACAAACAAAGGACCGGGCATTGCCATTGCGTCCATCGGAGATGCCATCAAGGCAGCGGATGTGGTTGACAGCTATCTGAAAGGGAATCCGGCTCCATATAAAAAGCCGTATGTGGTAGAGCGCACAGATGTAACCGAGGAGACCTTTGCGGACAGAGAGAAACAGCCGCGCGCCCATATGCGCCATCTGTCCCCGTCTGCAAGGAGAGACAACTTCCATGAAGTAAACCACGGTTTTTCTGAGGAAGAGGCAAGATGCGAGGCAAGCCGTTGTCTGGAATGCGGATGTCATGATTATTATGAGTGTAAATTAATCCGTTATGCGAATGATTATGATGTGCATCCGGAGAAATTTGACGGTGATAAACATGCGAGAACCATTGATAATACGCACCCATTTATTGACCGCAACCCGGATAAATGTATTCTGTGCGGCCTTTGCGTGAGAGTTTGTGATGAAGTGATGGGACGTACTGCGTTAGGTCTGGTAGGACGTGGATTTGATACGATTGTAAAACCGGCTTTGGATCTGCCGTTGAAGGAGACAGACTGTATTTCCTGTGGACAGTGTATTAACCTCTGTCCGGTAGGCGCCCTGGGTGAGAAGAATGCATACGAAAAACGGGTTCCGGCGGATACAAAGTGTACGACCACAGCCTGCGCATTCTGCAGTGTGGGATGTAAGACGACCATTCAGACCGCAGGAAAACTGATGATGAAATCCACACCGGACGAATCTGTAAAAGGTACGTTGTGCGTCAACGGACGTTTTGGATACGGCAAACAGACGGAAGCAGACCGAATCAGAAAGCCATTGATCCGCAAAGATGGAGAAATGTGTGAGGCAGAGTGGGAGGAAGCGTTCCGGTATGTTGCAAAGAAGCTGCAGAGCGTTTCTATGCGCTATGGAAAAGAAGCAGTTGCGGTTTCCGTGTCCGACAAATTTACCAGTGAAGATATTTACATGGTGAAAAAGTATGCGAAAGAAATTCTGAATACACCATATCTGTTCAGCTATAATAAAATCGCAGGCGGAGCGTCCGAGGTTCTTGGCATGGATGCGTCTACCTGTAAGATAGAAGAGCTTCTGTCCACGGATGTCATTGTGCTGGTGGGCACAAACCTGATGGAAGAACATGCATCCCTGGGCGTAAAAGTACGCCAGGCTGCGCAGAGGGGCGCAAAGACAATCGTAATTTCCGATTTGCCGGAATCCCAGGAAGCAGTGGAAGCGGACTTGTTTATTCAGGCAGCCGATACAACCGCATTGAAAGCCATCCTGAAAGCTTTGTCTGAGGCAGGAAAGAGTGCGGCGGGTATGGAAGAACTTCAGGAATCCCTTGCAGCTACGGCTGCAGACGACAAGGCAAAAGCGGCGGCGGATATGCTTATTTCTGCAAAAAAAGCCATCTTTGTGGCAGAGCAGTCATGGCTTACCGCTGAGGCGGCAAAGGCCACAGCAGATATCGCTGTTTTGAGCGGGCATATCGGTACGCCGAGAGACGGATTTATTCAGATTAAGTCAAATGTAAATTCTCAGGGTCTGAGCAATTTGGGAATTGCATCCGGTGAGGATGTGGCAGACGTGCTTGCAAGCGGAAAAGTTCAGGGAATGTTCCTTGTCGGTGAGGATGTTCCGGAATTTGACCGCTCCGGAATAGAGTTTGTTGCAGTTGCAGATATTTACATGACAGAAACCGCAAAGGCAGCGGACGCGGTACTTCCGCTTGTATCCCTGGTGGAAAGCGCAGGTACGGTAACAGCCTGCGACGGCGTAGTAAATGAAGTAAAACCGGCGATTCCGGCTCTTGGACTCGAGAACTGGAAAGTGCTTCAGGGCATTGCAAATGTGACGGGGCAGCATTACGCATATGAATCTTCCTGTGAGATTGCAAGAGAGATGAAAGAGGTTCATGCGGCAGATATGGGAATCCTGAATCCGGTACTTCTTCCGGTGGCGGACGCGCCGATGTATCAGGAACGCAGGAATACAAATGTGGTCGTGAACCGATTCAAAAAATTGCTTGCGGATGAGGGAATTGCATAAGTAAAGTTCCGGTATGGATTTTTCAGGGATGAAAGTTACATGAAAATAAAATAATGATACAAAAGAGGCTGATTCAATGATATAGGTATGTAGTACATTGAATCAGCCTTTGCACTTATATTTCTAAGGAAAACATAACGGAATGGTTATGTTTTAGTCCGAATTCTCCTCCACATTGATTCCAAGTTCGGCAAGCTTTTCCAGAGCATTTCTGTATTTGGAAGTAAGCTTTTCTAATTCAGCCACAGCTTTTTCTAATTCAGCAGCCGAGCGATCTCTTTCCGCTGTAGTTTTTTCCAATTCAACAAGGGTCTCTTTGAGAAGCCGTTCTCTGCCAACTGTGCGGCGATAGTAATCTTCGCGGGCTTCACATTGCTGCCGGATTTTTTCTTCTTTGGAGAGCCGGTATACGGTCGTAGCAGCCTCCTGCATATTTGGATCTGAGTTTGCAAGCATTTTCAATTCCTCCCAGGTGGTGACGTATAAAATACCTTCCTTTCTTTTGCAGATAAATAACATAAAGTTGTAAAATATTTGGACAATGCGGCGAGATGCCTTAGACCAAACAGACGGTAGCAGATTACGCATTAAGAATTAGCGTGATTCATCTGTTACAGATTGTATATATCATAACACAGTTGAAAACGAAACGCAACAAATAAATTCGCATAATCAAAATAGAACAGATAAAAACGTATCTGCGGCGGCAATATTAAAATTGTGCTTTCAGATGAAATATATTATAATATACAGTAATTATTACGGGAATGGAATTTCTGAGAGGGGCAGAATAAATGGCATTAAATCTTATTTACGGAAATTCCGGCAGCGGAAAATCCGGATATATTTTTGAAAAAGTGGTCAAAATGGCGGCAGAGGATGTGCGCCGGAATTTTTATGTGGTCGTGCCGGAGCAGTTTACAATGCAGACGCAGAAAGAGCTTGTAAAGCGTTCCGGAAAGGATGTTATCATGAATATCGACGTGGTCAGTTTTGAGCGTCTCGCCTATCGAATTTTTGATGAGCTGGGGATTTGCAATACGATCATGGAGGAGACCGGGAAAAGTCTTGTCCTGCGGCGGATTGCGGAAGAAAAGGCGCAGGAGCTGACCGTCTTAAAAGGAAATATTCGGAAAATGGGATATATCGGGGAGCTGAAATCCATGATTTCCGAATTGATGCAGTATGATATTTCTGTGGAAGAACTGGGAAAATTTGTGACGGATTTGAAACCGGGCTCCAACCTGTATTATAAGCTTTCGGATATCCATATCATGTATGAAGCTTTCGAGGATTATCTCAAAAACCGTTATGTGACGGCGGAAAAAGTTCTGGAAGTATTGATGGACGCAGCGGCGGATTCTGAACTTTTGCGGGATGCGGTGCTTGCGTTTGATGGTTTTACCGGATTCACCCCGGTTCAGATGAAGCTTTTGCACCGCCTGATGCATATTGTGGGCGAGATATATGTAACTGTCACGATAGATGTGCGGGAACAACCATATGAGGACAAGGGCATTCAGGATTTATTTTATATGAGCCGGAAGATGACGAGAATGCTGGTGCATGCAGCACAGGAAGAAGGATTTACGGTAAATGAACCTGTATTTTTGAATCCTCATGTACACAGCCGTATGGAAGGAAATGCGGTTCTCTTTCACATGGAACAAAACCTGTTTCGCCCTGAAATTCATCCTTACCGGGATCCATGCGGGGATAAATTAAAAATCTATTCCCTGGCGGCGCCGAAGGCGGAGCTTATGTTTGCCGCGTCAAAAATCTGTCAGTTAATGAGGGAAAAGGGATACCGTTATTCGGACTTTGCTGTTGTCAGCGGGGATGTGGAAGGATATGAAAACTATGCAAAATCCGTCTTTGACACTTATGATATTCCCTATTTTGCAGATATGAAAAAAACAATACTCTATCATCCCTGCGTTGAACTGATTCGTGCAGCTTTGGAGATTGTGGAGAAAAATTATTCCTATGAAAGCGTGTTCCGGTATCTGCGCACCGGGCTTGCCGGATTTGCGGATGCACAGATTGATTTTCTGGAAAATTATGTGATTGCGAAGGGCATCCGGGGTTCTGAGAAGTGGAGACGAAAATTTTTGAAACCGGTAAGAAAGCATGGCAGATTGAATCCGGATGAGGAGCAGATTCAACAGGAACTTGGTGCATTAAACGGTCTGCGCGAGCGGTTGTGGATGCAGACAAAACCGCTGTTTGAGACATTTACGAAAAAGAATGTCACCGTGCGGGAAGAGACGGCCGCATTGTACGATTTTTTGTGCAGTCTTTCGCTGGAACAGCAGCTTGCGGCAAAAAAGGAGGAATTTGAGGCGAAGGGAGAGGAAATACTTGCCTCTGAATACCGCCAGATTTATAAAATTGTTGTGGATTTGCTGGACAAAATGGTGGACCTGCTTGGGGAAGAACAATTACCGGTGAGAGATTATGCGGATGTTTTGGAGGCGGGATTTTCTGCCGCCAGGGTCGGCTCCATTCCGCCGGGGGATGACTGTGTCCTTCTGGGGGATATTGAGCGGACGCGTCTGGAAGGAATCAAAGTGCTCTTTTTCCTGGGGGTGAATGACGGATTGATACCCAAAAGCGCCGGGAAGGGAGGAATTTTGTCTGAATATGACCGGGAAGCGCTGGAAAAACAGAAATTGGAGCTTTCACCGACTGCCAAAGAACAGTCTTTCATACAGCGCTTTTACCTGTACCTGAATATGACAAAGCCGTCGGATGCTTTGTATCTGACGTATGCACGGATGAATGCAGACGGAAAAGCAGCACGGCCTTCTTATCTGATCGGGACAATTCAAAAATTATTTCCGAAGCTTTCCCAGGAGGAAGTGGACGCAAAGGCGCCGCTTGCCCCGGTTACTCCGAAGAGCGGCCTGGAATCCTACTTAAACGGGCTTCTTATGGCGAAAAAAGGGGAAATTCTGCCGGAGTGGAAAGCATTGCATAAGTGGTTTGAGAAAAACCCCAAATGGGCGCCTGTGGTGCGAAATCTGTTTGAAACTGCATTTGAAAGCTTTTCCGGGGAATATCTGGAAGCTGATATGACGCGTCTGTTATATGGCAGCGTGCTGACAAACTCTGTCACCAGGCTGGAATTATTTGCCAAATGTGCTTATGCTCATTTCCTGGAATACGGTCTGAAGCTGTCAGAACGGGAGGAATATACTTTTGCATCGATGGATATGGGAAGTATGTTTCACGAAATTTTGCAGCGCTATTGTATCCGTCTGGAGGAATCCTATGACTGGTTTTCCATTTCAGAGGAAGCACAGGACAGTTTGTTAAAAGAGGCAATGGAGGAAGCCGTACTTTCCATGCCCAACGAATCCCTGTTTGAATCGGCGCGGAGCGCTTATGTGCTGGAAAGGATTTTCAGAATCATGAAGCGCAGTATTTGGGCGCTGACAGAGCAGATCCGCCGGGGGAAATTTAAACCGGTGGGATATGAAGTGGATTTTATGCAGGTAAATGAATTAAAAGTGGAGAATATGGTTGCGAAAAACGAGAAAAAGATGCGTCTTGTGGGAAGAATTGACCGCATGGATACATATGAGACCGAAGATGGCGTTTATGTCAGGGTTATTGATTATAAATCCGGCAGCACGACATTTCAGCTTTTAAACCTGTATTATGGACAGCAGCTTCAGCTTGTGGTCTATCTAAATGCGGCGATGGAAAAGCTGAAAAAAGCCCACCCGGAGAAAGAGGTAGTTCCGGCAGGGATTTTTTACTACCGTCTGGACGATCCGATGATTGAAGATACAAATCAGGACGAGGAAGCTATCATGGAGGGGATTCTTGAGCGGCTGAAGCTTAACGGTCTTGTCAGTCTCGAGCCGGAGGCTTATATGCATATGGATATTGGTCTGAGCGGTAAATCCAGTGTGATCCCCCTGACTTTGAAAAAAGACGGGACAGTAAGCAAAAAAGGCACGTCCGGCGCCGGACGCGAGGATTTTGCCTGCTTAACCGCATTTGTCAACGACAGGATTGAGGAGGCGGCAGGACGGATCTTAGAGGGAGACATCGATGTCAGACCCTTCGAACTGGATGGAAGAACGGGATGTGATTATTGCCCTTATCAGAGTGTCTGCGGATTTGATCTGAAAGTGCCGGGATATGAATACGACCGCCAGGATAAATTAAAAGAGGATGATTTGTGGGGCAGAATCCGGCGGGAGAATGCGGACGGGGAACAAACTGATAAAAATATGAAAACGGAATCGGATAAAGCAGAAATCATGGGCAGTCTGCGAAAGGAGGTGTAGGAGATGGGCGTCAGTTGGACAGAAGAACAGCAGAAAGTCATAGAGTTAAGAGACCGCAGTATGCTTGTCTCCGCAGCCGCAGGTTCCGGGAAAACTGCAGTTTTGGTAGAGCGTATTATATCGATGATTACGGACAGAGAACACCCTCTGGATATCGACCGGCTTCTCGTTGTGACCTTTACCAATGCGGCTGCTTCCGAGATGCGGGAACGCGTGGGAAAGGCGATTGAACGGGCGCTGGAGGAGGACCCCTATAATCCGCATCTGCAAAGGCAGCTGACATTGGTGCATAATGCGCAGATCACGACGATTGACAGTTTTTGTGTGAGCGTAATCCAAAACCATTTTTATAAAATTGACCTCGAACCGGGATTTCGTATTGGGGATGAGGGGGAACTGAAGCTGCTCCGTGAGGATGTCTGTGAGAAAGTGCTGGAAGAATTTTATGCGTCTGCCAATCCGGCGTTTTTAAAGTTTTCAGATAGTTATTCGCAGGCAAAGAGCGATGAGCGGATTAAGGAAATGATGTTAAAGCTTTACGATTATTCTGTCAGCTATCCGTGGCCGGAGGAATGGCTTTCGGAGTGCGTGAAGCAATATGAGGTATCTGATGAGGCGGAACTGGAAGAAAAGCCGTGGGCGGCGGACTTTTTACAGTACCTCAGGGTTCGGGTGAGGGATTTGACAGACCGCCACAGAGAGCTTTATGAACTGACACAGGATCCGGACGGACCATATATGTATGCGGCATCTATTCAGGATGATTTGCGTCAACTGGAAGAATTGGGGGCATGTGAGCATTTTTCCCAATGGCAGGAAAAGATTGGGGGCATCAGGTTTAAGATGATCGGGAATGCCAGAAAATATGAGGGAAGTGAGACAAAAAAGCAGGCTGTTGCCGATGGACGCGATCGGATGAAAAAACAGATATCCGGGATGAAGAAAGATTATTTTTTTGCGGATATCGGTGAGCAGATGGAGCTCTTAAGAAAGACTTCCGGGATGGTGGAAATGCTGGTGGAGCTGACGCTTGCCTTCGCCAGAAGATTCGCACAGGAGAAGGCAGAAAAGAATATTCTGGATTTTTCCGATGTGGAGCATAATGCCCTGAAAGTGCTCGTCGATCCGCAGACGAAGGAACTGACTGAGACCGCGTCAGAATACCGGGAAAAATTTGCTGAGGTAATGATTGACGAGTATCAGGACAGCAATTATGTACAGGAGACATTATTGACAGCGGTGTCGGGGCTGCCTGTGGGAAAAGAAAACCTGTTTATGGTGGGGGATGTCAAGCAAAGTATTTACAGATTCCGTCTGGCAAGACCGGAGCTTTTTATGGAGAAATACCGCACGTTTTCCCTGGAAGACGGAAAAAAGCAGAGGATTGATCTTCACAAAAATTTCCGGAGCCGCAATGAAGTGGTGGATGTTGTCAATGAGATTTTTTATCATATTATGGGGGCAGACCTGGGAAAGGTAGAGTATGATGCGAAATCCGCCCTCTATGCGGGTGCGTCTTTTGTGGAGTATGAAAATCCGTCCTGCTGCCAGCCGGAGCTGATTATGGTTTCGGACGAGACGGAAGGCGAAGATAAAAAGCAGGCGGAGGCCAGAGTTGTGGCCCAGCGCATTCGAAGGCTGGCGGAGGAGCAGGAAATTCCCAATATTCAATATAAGGATATGGTGATATTACTGCGTTCCCTGACCGGTTGGGCGGAGAGCTTTCAAAAGGTGTTTGAGCAGGAGGGGATTCCACTGATTGTATCTTCCCAGACAGGTTATTTTTCGGCGAGTGAGGTACAGACCGTTCTGGCCCTGCTTCGGATACTGGATAATCCCTGTCAGGATATTCCGCTGGCGGCGGTGATGAAGTCGCCGATCGGAGGATTTTCTTCGGAGGAGCTTTCCGCCATCAAAGCAGCTTTCCCGAATGAAACCTTCTTCCGGAGTGTGATGCTGTTGGCGGGAAAAAGTATGGATGGAGAAACCGCGTACTCTCCAAATCCGGAAGCGCCCGGAATTCGTGGAATCCGGGAAAAATTACAGTCCTTTTGGGGACAAATGGATGATTTTCGAAGCCGGATCCCCTATACGCCGATCCATCAGCTTTTGCAGGAGGTTTTGGAAGAAACGGGATACCGCAGATATGTGACGGCTCTTCCGGCAGGAGAGCAGCGGCGGGCGAATCTTGATATGCTTCTGGAAAAAGCGATTGCCTATGAAAAAACCAGCTATCATGGATTGTTTCATTTTGTCCGTTATATTGACCGGCTGATGAAATATGATGTGGATTATGGCGAGGCGGAAATTGTCAGCGAGCAGGAAAACGCGGTACGCCTGATGAGTATTCATAAAAGTAAAGGACTGGAATTTCCGGTGGTCTTTGTGTCCGGTATGGGAAAAATGTTTAATCAGCAGGATTCCCGCAGCGCTATGATTTTTCACCCGGAATATGGTATCGGTTTAAAATGGTTTGACAGTGAAAAGAGGACGAAAGCGGACACGCTGATTCGTCAGATTTTTGCCCTGGAGGCAAAAAAGGAAAATTTGGGAGAGGAACTCAGGGTACTCTATGTGGCGTTGACCCGTGCAAAGGAAAAACTGATTTTGACAGGAAGCGGAAAAATGCCGGAAGATGGCTCCTGCCCCATGTTGGCGCCGGAGGAAAAGCTGGACTTTTCCACCCGTTTCGATGCAAAATGTTATTGGGACTGGGTAATCCCTGCTCTTGGCGGTGCAAACAGCAGGTATCCGATTCAGGTATGGGATCCGCAGCGCCGGGCTGCAGGTGAACTGAAACGGCAGATGACCCTGTCGCAGATGAAACAATCTATTGCGGCAGCCTGCGAGCAGGTGGACGAAGCCGTTTACCGGGAGCTTGGGCGTCAGTTGTCATGGACATATCCCTATGAGGGAAAAAGCATCAAAAAGCAGAAAGTATCTGTTTCTGAATTAAAACACCGGGCGATGGAGGAGGCGCAGGAGGTCCTGGGAGAGACGACAGAGCACAGCCTGTTTCCAAATGAAATTCCGGTCCCCTATATACCGAAATTCGTGGAAGCGGCCGGGGAAAATGCCGGGGCGCTGTACGGGACGGCAGTACACCGTTTTCTGGAGTGTTTTGATTTTGCGGCTCTGCCGGAAGTATCTGCATGGAAAGAATGTGAAGGATTTTTAAAAGAGAAAATTGACGGTCTTGTGCGAAGCGGCAGAATGGCCAGGGAAGAAACGGAAAAGTTAAATTTATACCAGCTATATCGGTTTTTGAAATCAGATACGGCGAAACGTATGCAGAAAAGCGCTTCTATGGGATGTCTGACAAAAGAACAACCTTTTGTTATGGCTGTCCCCGCAGATTCGGTCTGGGAGAATGCCGATCACAATTCCAGTGTGCTCGTGCAGGGAATTATTGATGTTTTCTGGGAGGAAGCGGACGATATTGTCTTGCTGGATTATAAAACGGACCGCGTAAATGCCCCGCAGGAATTGGTTAAACGGTATAAAAAGCAGCTGCTGTTATATGCGAAAGCGTTGGAAAGCAATTTTCCCCGAAAGCGTGTGAAGGAGATTCTGATTTATTCGTTCTCATTGGAAACGTGTATATCATTAAAGGAAAGGGAGCCTGATTAATATGAAAATAATTCTTGCCTCCGCGTCGCCGAGACGCCGGGAGTTATTGACACAGATGAATCTTAAATTTGAGGTGATGCCGTCATGCGGTGAGGAAGTCATTACAAAACAACAGCCCTGTGAGGTTGTTATGGAGCTGGCAGGACAAAAGGCCGGAGAAATCGCATCCGGGTTCACGGATGATACATTGGTTATCGGAGCGGATACTATCGTGGTAAAAGACGGCCGGATTCTCGGAAAACCGAAAAGTCAGGAAGATGCCGTATCTATGCTTACGATGCTGCAGGGAGCCGTACATCAGGTTTATACAGGGGTGTGCCTTATTCAGAAGAAAAACGGGCAGGAACTGCGGCACACGTTCTATGAGGCCACAGATGTGGAATTTTATCCGATGACAGAAGAAGAAATTCATGCCTATGTGGCGACGGGGGATGCGATGGACAAGGCGGGAGCCTATGGCATTCAGGGAAAATGCGCTGTCCATATCAGAGGAATCCGGGGAGATTATAACAATGTAGTAGGGCTTCCAATCGCAAGTCTGTATCATGAACTGGATAAAATTGGTTGCCTGCATCCAAATGAAAGGGTATAATGTTCACGAAAGCAATGAGCAGTGCCAAATCCTTCCGAACAGCAGAGGTGTCGTGCTTGCACGAAAACAGAAAAACAGGAGAAACGTATATGAATGAGTATGATGAAATTTGTATTAAAACTTT
>CAZGMH010000005.1:7960-13015 GCA_964526765.1 uncultured Eubacterium sp. | reverse complement strand
GAAAAACAGGAGAAACGTATATGAATGAGTATGATGAAATTTGTATTAAAACTTTTCTGGAAAAACAGCGGCAGCTTTTTCCTGAAATAGTAGCCGAAACACCAGAGGAAGCGCAGGAATTTTTAGAGATGTGTATGGCAGTGGTTTGTAAAAATATAAAAGAAGTCCGCGCATATTTTGAGGAATGCGGTGCAGATATTTCCGGCATGGGCAGGGCGGAATTGGAGGCAGCCCAGGAAGTATTTTCACTGCCGGACGGCAGATATCTTGTGGTGGATGCATAATATTAAGACCAGGGTCATTGCTTTTCGAAAATTAATGAAAAAGAGTCAGGAGAGGAAGATTGAATATTAACGGAAAAATACAGAGAAAAAAAGAGATTAGCCCAAAATCCGTCTGTGGATGCAGAGGGGCGGTTTTTGCTTTACTGGTATGCGTAATTGTGGGTATGGCAGGATGCGGCCCATTGGAAAAAATCAAAAGTATCCGAATTGGCGCCAGCAGTGTATTTCAGGTGGGAAAAGAAACATGCAGTCCAAAAGAAGCGAAAATTATTTTGCTGAATTATCAGAAAGAATATGGCGAGTTTTATGGCATTGATATGTGGGCTCACGATTACGGAGAGGGACAAAGCCTGGAAGATTATATTAAGGATTTGACACTGGCTCAGCTTGCACAGGTGTATACATTGGATGTGATTGCAGGAGAACAGGAAGTGACACTCAGCGAGGAAGAACAGGAACTGGTATCACAGGCGGCAGAGGAGTATTATGCAGCTTTGTCTGAGGAAGAAATAGCTTATATGGATGCTGTCACGAAGGAGGATGTGGCAGGTCTGTATGAGCGGTATGTTCTGGCGCAGAAGCTTTATCGGACATTGACGGAGAGCGTTGAACAGGAGGTCAGTGATGACGAGGCCAGAGTCATGCAGTTAAAACAAATCTTTACAACAGATGAAGCGAAAGCATCTGACGTTTACAGCCAGCTGCAAAATGAAGGGGATTTTGAGACGCTGGCGGCGGCAAATAATGAAGCTGAGACAGTAGATATTTACGTAAACCGCGATACGTTTGCGGAGGAAATGACGGCGCAGATATTTGCCCTGCAGGATGGGACGTACAGCGATATCATCAAAACGGACAGCGGTTATTATATTTTTTATTGTGTGCGTGCATTTGAACCGGATTTAACCGAGGCTCACAAAGCGGATGTGTTGGAACAGCGGATGACGGATGCAGTCAACAGTGTTTACGATGCTTATACGGATGAACTGGATTCCTCTGTTGATGAAAATATCTGGCAGGAGGTAACGGTTGACACTTCGTTAAAACTGGATAACAGTTCTTTCCTGGAAATATATGATAAGTATTTTTGAAAAGCCAGGATCTCATGTCGTATATGGGATCCTGGCTTCTGAATCTTCATAAGAAACTTTTATTTTTCAGCAAGTATCATCATGATTTCATTGCTGCGGTTTACAAACTCGGTCATTGCTTCCGGGGCTAACGGCTGATTGGAAAGCATAGCCAGATCGTAAAGCTGTTTGCAGAATGTCGGAACATGTTCGCCGTCTTTATTTTCTAAAATGTACTGTACCAGCTTGTTGTTGACATTCAGGGTCAGGATTTCGCTTCCTCCGAACATGGACGGATCCATGCCGTACATGTCGTACATCTTCATCATATCCTGCATACGGCGGCCTTCCTCAGGAAGCGTGATCACAGAGGAGATAGAAGCGTCTTTTAATTTTTCTGCTTTCACATCGAGATTTTCTTTCCCCAGAGCTTTGCGGAAAGTTTCCGTCAGGCTGTCCAGGGCTTCTTTCAAATCTTCCTCAGATACGTCCTCCTTGAGCGCTTCGGTCACATCCGCGTCAATACGCATGAATTTATAATTTTCATTGCGGCGTTCCAGCTGAGTGATAAAGGAAGTATCAATGTTGTGATCTAAAATAACCGCGTTCATGCCGTATTCTTTGAACAGACGGATATACTGTCCCTGCTGATTTTTGTCGGTTACATAGTAAACAGTCTTTCTGGTATCTTTCGGGGCTTCTTCCGATGCATTTTCATCCGCTGCCCCGGCAGTCTCTTTATTGTCAGCCTCTTCACCACCGGTTTCTTCACCGTCCGCCTCTTTCTTTTCTTCCTCCGCCTTCAGCAGTTCAGGAAGCGTCATATATTTGTCGTTGATATCCTTGAACAAAATATAATCATTGATTCTGTCACAGAATTTTTCATCTTTCAGGCAGCCGAATTTGATGAACGGGCTGATATCATCCCAGTATTTCTCATAATTTTCTTTCTCGGTCTTGCACATGCCGGAGAGCTTGTCCGCCACTTTTTTGGTGATGTATTCGGAAATCTTTTTCACAAAGCCGTCGTTTTGCAGGGCGCTTCTGGAAACGTTCAGCGGCAGGTCCGGGCAGTCGATGACACCCTTTAAGAGCATTAAAAATTCCGGAATCACCTCTTTGATATTATCTGCAATAAATACCTGATTGTTGTAAAGCTTGATCGTTCCCTCAATGGAATCGTATTCCGTATTGATTTTCGGGAAGTACAGGATGCCCTTTAAGTTAAACGGATAATCCATATTCAGATGAATCCAGAATAACGGCTCCTTATAATCGTGGAACACATTGCGGTAAAAGGTTTTGTAGTCTTCCTCACTGCACTCGTTCGGATGTTTGGCCCACAGCGGGTGAATATCATTGATTGGAACCGGGCGTTTCAAAATTTTCAGTTTTTCGGTTCTTGGGGATATCTCTACGATTTCCTTTTCACCGTTTTCGTTTTCCTTTTCCTCTGTTTTTGCTTCTTCAATAATGGTCTCGATGACAGTATCTTTTTCTGTTTTTTCTTCCGGAAGAATTGTCTCATATTCCGGCTCTGCGGTTTCGTTTACAAGATAGATTTCTGTCGGCATGAAAGAGCAGTATTTGGTGAGAACTTCTCTTGCGCGGTATTCGTTGGCAAATTCCAGACAGTCTTCATTCAGGAATAAAGTGATTTCCGTACCGACAGTGGTTTTATTGCCGTCTGTCATGTCAAATTCCGTACCGCCGTCGCATTCCCAATGAACCGCGGATGCGCCCTCCTGATAGGACAGGGTATCGATATGAACCTCGTCAGCTACCATAAACGCAGAATAGAAGCCGAGACCGAAGTGCCCGATGATCTGGTCCTCATTGGATTTGTCCTTGTATTTTTCCAAAAAGTCAGTTGCGCCGGAAAATGCAATCTGGTTGATGTATTCCTCAACCTCGTCCGCGGTCATACCAAGACCGTTATCGATAAATTTTAATGTCTTTTCCGTAGGATTTACCCGAACCTCAATTTTAGCTTCATAATCATCCGGGAGGGAATATTCCCCTATAATATCCAGTTTTTTCAGTTTTGTAATGGCATCGCAGCCGTTGGAAACCATTTCCCGATAGAAAATATCGTGGTCAGAATATAACCATTTTTTGATAATCGGGAAAATGTTATCGCTGTTGATTGAAAGATTTCCATGTTTGTTGCTCATTTTAATCACTCCTACTGTAAATTTTGCTTTGATAAATGAATTGTATTTTTTGGCCTAAAAGAAACTATAATACTTAAATCACGAAAAGTCAATAGGAAATTAGCACTCTTTTTTAACGAGTGCTAACAAAAAGTTTTCCGGAGAATTATTTTATGAGATAAGGAATTATTTTATAAGATAGAGAAAAAGGATTGACAAAAACGGACGGGAAGACGAAAATATACGAAAAGACGGGAACATACGGAAAAAAGCGGGTAAAGGAGAGTATGATGCAGTATCGTTTTGATAAAGACGGGAACCGGATTTCCATTCTGGCATACGGATGTATGCGGTTTACGAAAAATAATGGGAAGATCGATCTGAAAAAGGCGGAAGCGGAAGTGATGGAGGCAATTCGCCTGGGGGTTAATTATTTTGATACGGCTTACATTTATTCCGGTAGTGAAGCCGCCCTCGGTGAAATTCTGAAAAAGAACCGCTGCAGGGAGCAGATTTATATTGCGGACAAGCTGCCGCATTATATGATTAAATCAAGGGAAGGGCTGGAAAAGGCTTTTCAGGAGCAGCTTCGCAGACTTCAGACGGATTATATTGATTACTATCTCATGCACATGCTGACAGATATTGCGACATGGGAAAAATTAAAAAAGATGGGAATTGAAAGCTGGATAGAAGAAAAACTGAAGTCCGGACAGATCCGGCATATCGGTTTTTCCTATCATGGGAATGCAAATATGTTCTGTCAGCTGATCGATGCTTACGATTGGGATTTCTGTATGATCCAGTATAACTATCTCGATGAAAACAGCCAGGCGGGAAAACGCGGTTTGCAGTATGCATCCCGAAAAGGTCTCCCGGTGATGATTATGGAACCGCTGCGGGGCGGCAAGCTGGTGGATCTGCTGCCGGATTCTGCAAAAAAACTGGTCAGGGATCATGCAAAGGGATACAGCGCGGCAGAATGGGCGTTCCGATGGCTCTGGAACCAACCGGAGGTCACGACCGTTTTGTCAGGGATGAATTCACTGGAAATGCTGCGGGAAAATTGCCGTGCGGCGTCTGAAGTACAGCCGGGAGAATTTAAAGAGGAGGATCATGCTTTTATCGGGCAGATTAAAAATGAAATTAATCACAGTATGAAAGTAGGGTGCACCGGGTGCGGATACTGTATGCCCTGTCCTGCAGGGGTAGATATTCCGGGAACCTTCAGCGCATACAATCTCATTTACTCTCAAAACAGGAAATCGGCGAGGAAGAGTTACATGCAGTGTACGATTTTTCGTCATGATCCGAGCAGCGCATCCCTTTGCGTTGGCTGCGGAAAATGTGAGCAGCGCTGCCCACAGCAGATTTCGATAAGAAAGGAGTTAAAAAATGCTTCCGGGGAATTGGAAAATGTACCCTACAAAATTACGGGGCGTCTCATTCGCCTGTTAAAACTCTGGTAGCATTTAATTCGGGAGAAAAGTTATGAAACAAAAACAGAGCGTGAGAGAGCATCAATTTGATAATATCAAAGCGCTGCTC
>CAZGMH010000005.1:0-7860 GCA_964526765.1 uncultured Eubacterium sp. | reverse complement strand
TGGATTTGAAAAGATGATACGAAGGATACATATTCCGTATAAAGCATAATTGGATACAGGCGTTATAATATTGACTAAAAAAGTCAGGGAAAGAACCAGAAAACTGTAATAATGAGCAAAAACCAGGGAAAGAGCCGAAAAAAGTAATTCGCCCCCGGTCTTTCCGGCCGGGGGCGAATGAAAAGATATTCTGTTTTAATCAGATATTACAAAAATACTTACTCAGCCGCCAGATTCTTCTGTGCTGTTGAGAGCATCAGTTTAATACGGTTCAACTGGTTTACCTCACTTGCGCCGGGGTCAAAGTCGATAGCTACGATATTGGACTTTGGATACTGATGACGCAGTTCCTTAATAACGCCCTTGCCGACAATGTGGTTTGGCAGGCAGGCAAACGGCTGACAGCAGACAATATTATTGACGCCGGAATGAATCAGTTCCACCATTTCACCGGTCAAAAACCACCCCTCGCCGGTCTGGTTACCCGGAGATACAATTCCCTCGGCGCCTTTTGCGGTTTCATAAATACTTCCCGGAGGAGAAAAATGTTTGCTCTCCGCCAGGGCTTTATGGGCGGCGCCGCGCAGCTTTTCAATTGCCCAGATGCCGAGCTTCGATTTCGTCCAGCCGGATTTCCTGAAGCCCAGATTTTCCACTTTAAATTTATTGTTGTAGAAGCAGTAAAGGAAGAAGTCTAACAGGTCCGGAACAACCGGTTCGGCGCCCTCTGCTTCCAAAAGCTCAGCGAGATAGTTGTTTGCCATCGGCATAAATTTTACCAGAATCTCTCCTACAATGCCGACTTTCGGCTTTTTGATATCAAGCCGCGGCAGATTGTCAAAATCGGAGACGATTTCACGGCAATATTGTTTGTACTTTTTGTGGCTGATTAATTTATCAGTGGAGACATAATCTGTAATTTTCCGTACCCATTTTCTGTGCAGCTCATCGGTGGAGCCCGGCGTTGCCTCATATGGTCTGGTGGCATAGATACAACGCATCAGAATATCACCGAATACAAGGCAGTAAAGTCCTTTCTGAATCAGGGAAGCGTTAAACTTAAATCCCGGATTGGATTCCAGGCTGCTCAAATTCAGTGAGATAACCGGAATCTGCGGATATCCTGCTTTTTCCAAAGCGCGGCGGATAAAACCGACATAGTTGGATGCACGGCATCCGCCGCCGGTCTGTGACATGATGATGGCGAGATGGTCAACATCATATTTGCCGGAGGTGACGGCGTCCATGAACATTCCCACCGTGATCAGGGATGGATAACATGCGTCGTTATTTACATATTTCAGTCCTGCGTTCACGGCAGATTTATTATCGTTGCCCAATACGACCAGATTGTAACCGGATGCTTTGAATGCAGGTTCCAGCAGTTCAAAGTGGATCGGCGACATCTGCGGCGCCAGGATCGTGTAGGTCTTGCGCATTTCCTCCGTGAAAATGACACGGTTATGGTTGGCGGGAACAATCTTTCTCTCCGTCGGATTTTTCTCTCTGGTACGGATCGCGGCGATGAGAGAGCGGATACGGATACGTGCGGCTCCCAGGTTGTTTACCTCATCAATTTTTAAGCAGGTATAGATTTTGCCGGATTTGGTCAGAATATCGCTGACCTGGTCGGTCGTTACCGCATCCAGACCGCAGCCGAATGAATTTAGCTGGATCAGGTCTAAATCATCCCTTGTCTTTACATAATTTGCCGCCGCGTACAGCCTGGAATGATACATCCACTGATCCAGAACGATCAATGGCCGTTCCACCTGATGTAAATGGGAGATGGAATCTTCGGTCAGCACGGCAAATCCATAGGATGTGATCAGTTCCGGGATACCGTGGTTGATTTCCGGGTCAATATGGTATGGACGGCCTGCAAGAACGATGCCGCGGCGGTTGTTATCTTTCAGCCATTTCAGTGTCTCCTCACCTTTCCGGCGCATATCATTGCGGGCAGCGGTGAGTTCCGCCCATGCCTCATGGACAGCCGCCCGGACTTCTGTCTCCGGAATATCAAATTCTTTTTTGAACTCCTCCGCCAGACGGAGAGACAATGTCTCCTCATCGGCAAAGGACATGAACGGATTCAACAGTTTTACGTGCCCTGAAGTAATATCATCTACATTATTTTTAATATTTTCCGCATAGGATGTTACAATCGGACAGTTGTAGTTGTTGCTTGCCTCCGGGAACTCCCTGCGCTCATATGGAATACATGGATAAAAGATGGTTTTGATTCCTTCCCTGATTAACCATGTCACATGCCCGTGGGCGAGCTTTGCCGGGTAACATTCCGACTCGCTCGGGATGGATTCGATGCCGAGCTCGTAAATTTTGCGCGTGGAAGTCGGAGAGAGGATCAGCCGGAATTTCAACTCCCGAAAGAACACAGCCCAGAACGGGTAGTTTTCATAGATATTCAATACCCGCGGGATGCCGATCGTTCCACGGACTGCATCCCCCTCAGAGAGCGGTTCATAATCAAAAATTCTCTTGAACTTATACTCAAACAGATTTGGAATCTGTTCTTTATTTTTTACTTTGCCGATACCTTTTTCACAGCGGTTTCCGGTGATGTACTGACGGTTTCCGGAAAATCTGTTGATAGTCAGCAGACAGTTGTTGGTACAACCGCCGCAGCGCGCCAGTTTGGTTTCAAACTGCAATTCGTTGATCTGTTCGATGGAGAGCATGGAAGTCTTTTTGCCTTCGTAACGCTCTTTCGCGATTAAAGCGGCGCCGAACGCCCCCATGATTCCGGCGATATCCGGGCGGATCGCCTGACATCCTGAAATCATTTCAAAGCTGCGCAAAACGGCGTCGTTATAGAACGTACCGCCCTGTACGACAATGTTTTTGCCAAGCTGTGACGGGTCGGAAAGCTTGATGACTTTAAACAGGGCGTTTTTAATGACAGAGTAAGCCAGCCCGGCGGAGATGTCCGCCACGGAAGCCCCCTCTTTCTGCGCCTGTTTTACCTTGGAATTCATAAATACAGTGCATCTTGTACCGAGATCGATGGGATTTTTTGCAAAAAGCGCCTCTTTCGCAAAATTTTCCACAGAGAAATTCAGGGATTTTGCGAAAGTCTCGATAAAAGAGCCGCATCCGGAGGAGCAGGCCTCGTTTAACTGAACGCTGTCTACCGTATTGTTTTTTATTTTGATGCATTTCATATCCTGCCCGCCGATGTCCAGGATGCAGTCTACCGATGGATTGAAGAATGCGGCGGCGGTGTAATGCGCAACCGTCTCAACCTCCCCTTCGTCTAACATCAGGGCGGCTTTTATCAGCGCTTCGCCGTAGCCGGTGGAGCAGGAGGATACGATTTTTGCATCTTTCGGAAGCTGGCTGTAGATTTCTTTTAAGGAAATAATGGAAGTAGCCAGCGGACTTCCGTTGTTGCTGCTGTAAAAAGAATAGAGCAGTGTGCCATCCTCGCCTACCAGGGCCACCTTTGTGGTGGTGGAACCGGCATCAATGCCGAGATAGCAGTTCCCTTTATAGGAAGCCAGATCGCCCTTTTTTACACAGGCGCCGTTGTGGCGGCCTGTGAATTCATCATATGCGGCCTGGTCCTCAAATAACGGTTCCATACGTTCTACTTCAAATTCCATATGTATCTCACCGGAGAGTTTTGTCAGCAGAGCCTCCAGGGAGATTTGAGTTTCTTCCTTATAATTTAAAGCAGAGCCGATTGCCGCAAACAGATGGGAGTTTTCCGGTACAATCGTATGCTCCTCATCTAATTTCAATGTGCGGATGAAGGATTCCTTCAGCTCTGATAAAAAGTGGAGCGGTCCGCCGAGAAAAGCGACGTGTCCGCGAATCGGCTTGCCGCAGGCAAGGCCGCTGATGGTCTGGTTTACAACCGCCTGGAAAATGGACGCAGCCAAATCCTCCCTGGTTGCCCCCTCATTAATCAGGGGCTGGATATCTGATTTTGCAAATACACCGCAGCGGGCAGCAATCGGATAGATTGCCTTATAGTCCTTTGCGTATTCATTCAGACCGCTGGCATCTGTCTGGATGAGGGAAGCCATCTGATCGATGAAGGAACCGGTGCCTCCGGCACAGATACCATTCATACGCTGTTCCACGTTGCCGCCCTCAAAATAAATAATCTTTGCATCCTCGCCGCCAAGCTCAATTGCCACATCGGTCTGCGGCGCATAATGCTGCAGGGCAGTGGAGACGGAGATTACCTCCTGGACAAACGGTACTTCCAGGTGTTTTGCCAATGTCAATCCGCCGGAACCGGTAATCATTGGACAGAGCATAATCTGCCCAAGCTTTTTGTAAGCTTTCTGACATAAATCCGTGAGTGTCTCACGAATGTTTGCAAAATGCCTTTCATAGTCGGAAAACAGTAAGTTATCCTGTTCATCCAAAATTGCGATTTTGACTGTAGTCGAACCGATGTCGATTCCAAGTTTGTGCAAATTTAAGTTGTTCATGATTATCACCTGCTAATTACAATAAAAAGGCTGTAAAGAACTTCCTATTGTATCTTATTTATAATATATTTTTGTTCCTCTTTGCTAAACAAGCCTCATTATACGACAGGAAATCACAAAAAACAATCATTTTATAGATAATTTAGAAAGTTGCCGAATCTTAGCTGTAAAGAGGCAGGGGAATATGCAAAGCAGGAAAAATTACCCATGACACAGGAAAGACCGCGGGGACATTTGTATGTCAGGGGCTTTCATAAAATATGTGCGATTAATCAAAAATAGTAGCAATTTACATGAAATATCATATAAATAACAGTAAAAAAACTGAGTGTGAAATTATGTGGGAAAATCATATTTGCGATTGGGAGATGGGAAGTATTCCGGGAACCTGCCAGGGTCTGATCCATGTTATTGAGAAGGGCGATACTCTCTACCGGCTTTCACAGTATTATCATGTGGGCGTATCGGACATCATGTACGAAAATCCCTATGCGGATATTTATAATCTTCAAATCGGAGATGAGCTGTGCATCCCGGTTGGAAGGGCAAACCGCTGAGGAACGGCGGCAAAGACGTCCGGCGGCAGTATCTTAAAAAAGTATGAACAAAGTTCCCGTTCATTGACAAACTGAATTTGTGTTATTATAATCAGAAGCAAAAAGTGAACAGGAGAGAGAAATGCATTTTTTGAATAAAATGGAACGCAAATTTGGCAGGTTTGCGATCCGGGGACTGATGAAATATATTATTATCTGCTATATCATCGGATATCTGATCGAATATCTGGCGCCGGGATTGTACAGTTATCTGATTTTGAATCCGTATCTGATTTTTCATAGCGGGCAGATCTGGCGTCTGGTGTCATGGATCCTGATCCCGCCTTCGACGGGAAATATTATTTTTGCCGTCATTATGATGGTATTGTATTACCAGCTGGGGACCGCCCTGGAACAGACATGGGGAACATTCCGGTTCAATCTGTATATTTTTGGCGGCGTGATATTTACGATTCTGGGAGCGCTGCTTTTGTATGTTATCGTCGGGGTAAATGACCCGGTCAGCAATATACTGGTAAGTTCCATCGGGAGCGGTTACAGCACATATTATATCAATATGACAATTTTCCTTGCCTTCGCCGCCTGCTATCCGGATATGCAGGTCAGGCTGTATTTCCTCATCCCCATCAAGATGAAATGGATGGCGCTTGTGTATGCGGCGTTTATCATCTATGATCTGATCACAAGCGGCTGGACAGTGAGGGTGTCAATTATTGCTTCGCTGTTAAATTTTATTATTTTCTTTTTTGCCACGAGAAATTACAGGATCATTTCGCCGAAGGAAATACACCGGAAGAAGAATTTCAGGAGGCAGATGCATCAACCAAAGGGAGTTACCAAGCATAAGTGTGCGATCTGCGGGCGTACGGAATTGGATGATCCGAATCTGGAATTCCGGTTTTGCTCCAAATGCAACGGCAATTATGAATATTGCCAGGAACATTTATTTTCACATAAGCATGTGAAATAAATATGTCAGGTATGAGGGATAAATATATATCGGCATGTGGATAAAATATATCGGCATGTGGAATAAATATTGACCAAATTTTTACTCTGTGGTAAATTTTATCACAGAGTAGTTTTTTTGTTTCATAAGAAGTTGCTTTGCAATATTATTGTTTCACAGGAAGCTGCTTTGCGATATCCCTATGAGACAAAAGCCCTGCGCAGCTTCGCGCACGGAATAAAATTTTATTATATTTCAGGAAATCATTTCCTGTTCAGGAGGAAAATACAATGGAAAACGAGAATATCTCCCGTAATTTTATCGAGCAGATTATCGATAAGGATATAGAGGAAGGTAACTGTGAGACAGTATGTACCCGGTTCCCGCCGGAACCCAACGGCTATCTTCACATTGGACATGCCAAATCCATTCTTTTGAATTATGGACTGGCGCAGCAGTATAACGGTAAATTCAATATGCGTTTTGACGATACAAACCCGACGAAGGAAAAGGAGGAGTTTGTGGAGTCCATCAAGGCGGATATTGCATGGCTCGGAGCTGACTGGGAGGACAGGCTGTTCTTTGCGTCTGACTATTTTGAGCAGATGTATGAGTGCGCAGTGAAGCTGATCAAAAAGGGAAAAGCCTATGTCTGCGACCTGACGGCGGAAGAAATCCGGGAGTATCGCGGCACACTGACAGAGCCCGGTAAAAACAGCCCCTATCGTGACCGCGGCGTGGAAGAAAATCTGGAATTATTTGAAAATATGAAAAACGGTGTGTATAAGGATGGGGAAAAGGTACTGCGCGCAAAGATTGATATGGCATCGGCGAACATCAATATGCGCGATCCGGTTATCTACCGTGTGGCCCATATGAGCCATCACAGGACCGGGGACAAATGGTGCATTTACCCGATGTACGATTTTGCCCATCCAATCGAGGATGCGATCGAGGGAATTACACATTCCATCTGTACGCTGGAATTTGAGGATCACCGTCCGCTTTATGACTGGGTGGTGCGTGAACTGGAGTATCCGCATCCGCCGAAACAGATCGAGTTTGCAAAGCTGTACCTGACGAATGTAGTGACGGGAAAACGTTATATTAAGAAGCTGGTGGAAGAAGGCATCGTGGACGGATGGGACGATCCGCGCCTCGTGTCGATTGCGGCCCTTCGGAGAAGAGGTTTTACGCCTTCTTCCATTAAAAAATTCGTGGACCTGTGCGGCATCTCCAAGAGCAACAGCTCCGTGGATTATGCAATGCTCGAGTATTGTATCCGCGAGGATCTGAAATTAAAGGCGCCGCGGGCAATGGCGGTTCTTGATCCGGTGAAACTGGTCATTGACAACTACCCGGAGGGGCAGACAGAAGCATTGGAAGTCGATAATAATATGGAAAATCCGGAACTTGGGAAACGCCTGGTTCCTTTTTGCCGTGAAGTTTATATCGAGCGGGAAGATTTTATGGAGGAGCCGCCGAAGAAGTACCGCCGCCTGTATCCGGGAAATGAAGTGCGCCTGATGAACGCTTACTTTGTGACCTGTACCGGATTCGAGAAGGATGAGAACGGGAAAGTATCTGTGGTACACTGCACGTACGACCCAAAAAGCCGGGGCGGAAACAGCCCGGACGGGAGAAAAGTACGGGGAACGATTCACTGGGTGTCTGTTCCTCATGCGGCAAAGGCGGAAGTACGGCTGTATGAAAATATTATTGATGAGGAGAAGGGCGTCTACAATGAGGACGGAAGCCTGAACCTGAATCCAAATTCGCTGACCGCCCTGAAAGACTGCTATGTGGAGCCGTCCCTGTTGGAAGCAGAAAAATATGACAGCTTCCAGTTTGTGAGAAACGGATTTTTCTGTGTGGATGCAAAGGATTCCAC
>CAZGMH010000004.1:0-39221 GCA_964526765.1 uncultured Eubacterium sp. | reverse complement strand
CAACGGCGGTAAGATTCTCGTTTTGAAATTCAACATACGCACTTTGCCCTTTGTAGTCCCCAATACCTTCAAGCATAACTTTCCCAAAGTTAAATCCTGCCCGCACTTCACGGAGTACGTCTCCAATTTTTCCTTTGAACAGGCAGACGCCGTCCGTAATCGACAGGAAAGCCTCTTCCGGTGTCCTTTCCGCAGTCTCTTTTACTTTGCGAATAGCAAAGCCAAGCCTTTCACAGCGTGTTACAATGCCTTTGACGCCGTATTCCTTCATAAATTTCCCTTCCATTGAAAAAAGAGAAACGGATACCGAACCGCCGCAGGCCATCGTAACAGCGCGTGCCAGTTCTTCCGTCCATTTATTGGTAATTGTGCGGAAAATGCAGGAATTTCCTTTCTCATCGACAAGCGCCATTGGCGTAGCCGATGCCCCGCCAATCGTAAACGTTACCATTTGAAGTTCCGGGAAAGCACGTCCCATTCCATCACAATCTATGACGGGCAAGCCCAGACGCGCAGCTGCGGCAATCGGGAGCATTGAGTTCACTCCGCCTGCTTCGATCGGCATAACTGCATAAATGGGTTTACCGTAGAAAGTGGAAACCGTGTCATAAAGCGTCTTATATTCGCTGCCTCCAATCGCCTTTTCGCAAAGCACCGTGGGCGCTCCCATCATAGCGATCGGAACAACCAAAGCGTCATCCGGAACCTCGTCCGCATCAAGCAATGTCACCGGTCCACATTCCTGTACGGCTCCGATTGCAATCAGCTTTCCGATATACGGATCACCGCCGCCGCCTGCGCCTAACAGCGCCGCGCCAAGCGCAATATCTTCTATTTCTTTCACACCTATTGTTCGCATAATTATAACTCCTTATAATAGCAAGATCAGGATGCCGCATCTGTTAACGGCATCCTAAAATGCGTTTTTATTAGTCAAGCTTTCTTTTTTGTTATCTTTGCCAAAATCACATAAATCACCAGAGATACGATGATTCCATTTACAGGACCAACAAAAAATGGGGTGTTAAGGAATGGAACCGCCGCCACAAGCGCAGAAAAGTTTGCAAATGTTCCGCCTGTAATGCAGGCAACCAATGCGCCTATAAGAAAAGAAACAAGACCTGCAGCCGAAAAATTTCCGCCCAACTTAAAGTTCTCACGTTTTCCCTTGCAGATAATCCAATAGTGTGCGATCAGGACACCTGCAAGCGGTGGAATCAGCCCGGACATTAAAGATAGAAAACCCTGAAATGCGTTGAGAAGCCCAAATGCGGCCAAAAGTGTCCCAATACCTCCCGCAATACCAGTAGTGATTTTGAATTTGCTTTCATCAAAACCCAGAAGATTGCTCAATGCAAGGCCGCCTGAATATGCGTTTGTAACATTGGTAGTCCAGGTTGCCAGCACCAGGGCGATCAAACCAAAAATGGGGACTCCAAGATTAGCCAAAATTGCGGAAATATCATATTGCCCGGTAACAATACTCATAACAGCGCCTGTAAGCAGCATGAATAAGCCGGCAGGAATAACACCGACAATAGAGGACTTTACGACATCCCCGCGATTTTTTGCGAATCGGCAATAATCTGCAGAAATAACACCGCCAAGAGCAAAAGAGGCTACAGTCATGGAAATACCAAATACCAAACCGGCAGATTGTTCAGGAGCATACCCTGTGATGACCGATACTCCACCACTACTTCTTCCGATTCCGGCAACAATCCCATAAATGCAAACAATAAGAAGCAGAGGTACCGCTACGTAGTTCAGCCACTTCAGTCCCTTAAAACCAGCGCAGGCTGTAATCAGCATGATAACACCCCAAACAATATTGCATATTATAACCATAGCATTGCCGGGATTCTCCTGACCGAGCATGGAACTGAGCATGGAGGCAAATGCGCCGCCGCAGGTTGCAGATTGGATGCCAAACCAACCAATGCAGGCAATGGCAAGCAAAGTACTGATGATGTAACGGGCACCTTTTTTGCCCAAAGCGCCTTCAGCCAAAACAGAAACAGGAAGTCCGGTGTCGCAGGCCTGCATCCCGATAAAAATCATATAGGCACAAATGAGACCATAACCAATCAGGATAGACAAAATAATCTCCCAAATCGATAATCCCCCGGAAGTCAATACTCCGCCAACCATCAGACACGGAACGCAGATCATACCTCCGGCCCACACCATTGCGATTGATTTCCAGCTTTGCCGCTGTTCAGCTTTTATTTCAAAGCCTGTCTGATTATCCATAAAATCACATCTCCTTTTTGTTGTTACTGACGTAACATATTTGTCGATATGTAATTTTATGACTTTCTTATACAATTTTCATTATTGGAAGCAATAAAGTTTCAGGCGTATTCATTGTCCGAAAGGACAATGAATACGCCCCGTTTTGAGATAAAAGTTCTTTTATTGTTCTGTCCGAGACAGCAAACGCAGCAGTGCGACGGCATAAATGAGTTTTTTTGACTGCAGAATATTTCCTATACGGAAGCCTAACAGATCACCGGCCTTTCGTAATCGATATTTAATCGTGTTTTTATGGACATACAGAGCGTTGGCTGTATCGGTAATGCTCAAATTCTGGTCAAGCAGAAAGCTGGCTAATGTGTCCAGTATTTCTGCTCCGTCCCGCTTTTCCAGAATCCTGTTGAGCGTAGCTGTATAAAAACTGACGCTATTCTGCCCTGAGGAGGCAATTTCCTTGCATTCCTTTGCAAACTCAATTTCAGAGATTGAAAACATCGTGCGGGAAGGAAATATCACCATTGCATCCTTTAGATACATTGTGTTTAACTCGTATGCATATTTTACATCTGATGTGCTTTGCATCGCAGGGCATCTTGTAAGCCAGGCTGAAATCTTTTCCTCCGCAAGAAAACCCACAAGCGCCTGCGCAACTTCATCCTGATCGCGAAGAGAAGAGATGCTGTTCGGAAAAAGGATGATGTCGTTGTTGTATTCTGCGTAGAGTTCGACCTTTGTATATTGGGACAAAAAAGAAAGGATCTTTTCCAAATGTGAAGATAAATTTTCATTTTCTGTATTTCTCAGTATCCATGTATCGCTCAAGGCTTTCACATCGATGTGATATAGTGCGCCCAATCTTCGCATTTTAATTGGGTCATCCATAAGAATTGAGCGCACAAGCTCTGCCATATCTACCCGATCGTGCTCCTTTCCAAAAAATCCCATTCCGATGCGTACGGATTCTTTCGCCTGCTCCCAAGTTGATTCCTCAAGTTCTCCGTTTTCGGATGCAATAAGCAGAATCATAGACTCGTTGCCGATCATTCTGATATCTGCACTATAAATCAAAACAGAGGGATGATCAGGCAGAGTAAAGACGCTTTCTTTTCCGACATATTGACGGGCGGTGTCAAGCAAGAAATTCCATTTCAGATCCTGATTGCGCGGCCACGGTGCAACACTCAGCACCTGATACTCTGAATTAGCAATGACTACCGAACTGCGCAGACGATCACTGATGACTCGCAAGAGGTTCTTTGCAGTCTGCTGAAGCTTTGGCAATCTCGACATCTCTTCTAAAACATCAACAGAAAAGGAGTGTACATTTCGCTGATCTGTAAATACAGCGTCCATTACTTCCTGAATGACTTCACTATATCGAAGTGTCGGATCGTTTTCGGGCATACATATCAAAATGAAGTTTAATCTGTTACAGGTATCAATGAGCTGTTGATTGACTTCCGGCACAAAAATCCCAACATAGTAAAGCACTAAACCAACCTCTCCGGCAGCCGCTAATCTTTGTACCGTTGCGCATTGTGCCTCAACATCGTTTGCAATACTGCAAAATCCGGTAAGGACTAATTCACTGCCGCCAAATTCGATACAGTCAAATAACTGTTGCTGCATATCAGATGGCGTTGAATATTCCAAAACGGATACGCTTGTTACAATTCGGGTCAAGCTTTTGTGTCCAGCTAAGACCACTGCTTTTTTTAGACTGGGTAAATTTAATATCTGGGAAACACTAACACTCATAATTGGTTTTCTCCTAACCGCATACCCCCGCCGTTAGCGGCTGACCATTGTTTTTCTTAAGTATGGCATATATTCCCTGAATTTGCAACTTGATTGCCGATATTAACAAATAAAACAAATAAAATTTATTTGTTGTATAAGCCATTTATGTCTCGTACAAATCTCCTCTATCTGTACTTCGGATTTCTTCCATACTTATTCTCACCACGCTCGCCCTCCCTCGCAAACCACAGAATCAACATGATAGGGCCAACAATCGGAATAAGTATGAAAAGAATATAGGCGCCGGATTTTCCAATATCGTGCAGTCTGCGGAATTCCAAAGAAATTCCCGGAACAATAGTGGCAAGGGAATAAATGGCAGATAATACTGTAATAACCACTCCCAATACAGGAATAACGCCCAGTACCAGGGAAATAATCATAATTATCATATTAACCAACCACGCTTGCCAGTAATCCGCCCTTCTGCATCGCCCATCAAATACAAAATAATTTTTCCAGAATTTTTTGTAGGAACCAATGATGGAATCCTTTGGTATTTCCTGGCCATAATACTGGTTCTGACCCTGCCAGTCATTGACAAACTCCAGCCTGTTTCCACAATTACTGCAAAAATTGATATTGTCCTCATCTCTCCACATTAAATTGCATGTTCTGCATACTTTACTCATAATTATTCTCCCTTTTCCTGAATCCGTTTCTTAAATTTCGAATCATATTTTGCTTTTAATTCCTTATTTGTACTGATACTTACAGTCTTAGAAACAGAGGACGTTACTTTTTTCCCAGGTACATAGAATGCATTTGTGTACATGTAACATGCAAATAATACGGATACTTCCGCAGCGCGGTCATCCTCTGCAAACACATGAAATTGATGTAACTCATCGATGACCTCACACTCTTTTTCTATCAGGGATATCTGCCGGCTGCCCATATAAATCGGGCTTTTACTCCCTTCCCTCCCAAATCCGATGGGAAACATGTCATATGATATACCGTGATATTCCATATGATGATAATCATACCGGGAAAAGACGCCTGTTTTCTGATATGTCTGATATACATGACCGACTGTTTCCCCATATTCAAGGATTTCATAGGGACGGAAAATTTTATCTCCCCTGGACATTTTACGCCGGATCTCCATATTCCAGACCCTGTCAAAACATTCGATGCTCCAGCGGCCCTCCATAGAAGCCAATCCGCCCTCCAGGTGCATTTTCCCAACACAACTGCTGCTGTTACCGCACACAAAGTCAGCGGCGTACAAATCTTTTTTTGTCTGGATCACATTAAAAATCATATTTTCACCAATTTATTCCTTTTCCGTAATCACGCCATCCCTGACCTCCAGTTCGCCCAACTGCCCTAATACTTCATTCCTGAAATTCAATTCTTCCTGATCCTGAAAGCCTATGAAGTAAATCGTATCGATGGCGTCACGGTTGAAAAAGAACAGGCTGTCCGGCGCCACAATTCCTTCCGGATAATAGCAGGCGGAATAATCATAAACCGTACTGTCTCCCGCCTTGGACTGTATTCTTCCGCAAATCATAATCCGTTTGTTGCCGCCCTTCAGCAGCACCACTGAGCCAACCGGCAATAAATCTTTATACATCCCTGTATCCTCCATAATCTGTTTTTTTCATTATACTACTAAAGTAAGAAATTACTCCAGTCTATATTTAATTTTAACCCAAGTCCCAGGCCAAGTCCTGCTCCAATCTCACCGGAAATTCCGCCTGTCGTCACGCTGCCGCCCGCGTCGATACCTGCTCCCCCTGCTTTTCCTGTAATACTGGCATCAATTTTTATTCCAAACAGAGTAAAACCTCCGGATAATGTTCCCTGCGCCGCATACGCCTCGGCAGAAACCTTGCCCTGCACTCCATATCCGGAAACTGTATTTCCCGTACTATCCTTATAGGTGATTTTTCCAACTCCTCCGGCTGCCTCTGCCTCGGCGCCCAAAAGTGTTCCGGAGGCCTTTGCATGCATGTTGAAATTATCCGTTCCCGTCTGGGAAGATATTTCTCCCTTTGCCGCCGCAGCTTCCGCCTTTGCCTTTGCCGTAAGCTGCGGACTTAATTTTCCATCTTTAAACAGGGTTGCCCCGACTGCTCCCGTCACGCTTGCGGTTCCCACCGTTGCCTGTAAGCCCAACTTTGAACAGCCAACACTTCCCTCCAGTTTCCCCTGAGCCAAATGTCCCTCGGCAACGACAGACGCCTCCAGACCGGCTTCTCCTTTGTCCGGCTTCCAGACGGCTTTGCCGGTTGCCTCAACAGAACCGCCTATCAGTTCTCCCTCGGCGGACATCCCTAAATTAATACCCAAAACACTTCCGCTGACAGCAGCCGAGCCTGATAGCAGGGAACCCTCCAAACCGCCTGTTCCATCCCTATCCTGCAAATCCTTTAACCCGGATTCTCCGGTTGCAATATACTGTTCTGCCTGGTCTGATATAAAAATTTTTTCATGGATATCCTGCCCCGCCAATTTACTTTCACATGTCCGATACAGGTTCAAAGACGTATTCAGCCCATTGTACATATTTTGTACGGCCGTACTTTCGTCAGTGATACCGGATGCCGCCGCTCTCAGGGAACGGGCAATCGCTGCTCCTGCCTTACCCCCTGCAGGATATTTCCCGATGCAGCCCGATACTTTAAAGGCATATGTATTCAGCTTACTTTTCTGTCTTTCTAAACCTGTTAAAACCTGGGAAGCTCTGTTTATATCAATCTTCATATTCATAATCTTCTCATCCCATTCACCTGCCAGCCCGGTATTTTTTCCCTGTCCTCACACACTCAATAGCAGATTTCTGAGAAAACACGAACCGGCGTATCTTCGAGTTTCCCCTGAAATTCCGATTCCATCTGACTGCATAAGATTTCTAATAATTCTTTTTTCTGATGTTCATTTTCTTCATCCACATATTCGCCGTTTTTGTCAAATTCTTCCTGTGTAACCACATAAAATACAATTGAATTATTGGTAAACAGCTTTGAACCGGAAACGTCAAAAGATGTGAGCACGGTCTTATCTTCTTCTTTCTCAATTATATTTGGTGCAATGATATTACAGAAAGTACGCTCAATCATTTCCTGCACACTATCCGGAATTTCTGTATCTCCCGTTATGTCCTCCCCCGTCTGTTCTGCCGCATCCTTTAAGATTTCATAATCCTCCTCCGTAAGGCGCTCCAGATGGATATCATTTCTAACATAAATGTATTTCATCCCCAGCATACTGTTTTCCTGCTGCTGCGTAATGTTATCCCCCTCCGCCGGCAAAAAATTCAATTCACTTTCACTCAGCAAATTATCATATTTCTCTATATCAAACAGCTGCTGTAAATAATTCTCAAATCCTAACCGATATAATTGTTCCATTCTGTTTTCTATCCCTTCTTTCGCTGTCCTGTCATGTCCACACGCTGCTAATGCCAAAAACATGGTCAGGCTGCATATTATGAATACAAATCCTCTCTTCATGATCTAAAAGCTCCTAATTATATATGATTTGCTGAAACTGCATACGGCTATATGCTTTATCTTCGGGTTTGATATAGTATTTTTGCCCCCATGATGACACGATCAGCATTCCATCATCTGTCACTCCGGTTACCGTCATCGCATGTCCTCCGTCTATATTAACTGCTACTTTGCCATTTCTATCGTATAAAATACACGGATACAATCCAACTACGATTTCACCATTTTCAGCAATTTTGTTATAATTTTCTGCTGTTACTTTTATATTATTTTTCACATTGACATCCATACCATGTTCGGACATATACAATTCAAACCGATATTTTCTTGTATCCATAGTAGTGCCGCTGCTGGCCTTTATGCCATCCCACTCAAATATTCCCTTTTTCACACGGTCGTCCGTAGCTGCATAAAAATCCGTTACCAACGCCTCATAATTCAATTCCCCGTCATCATTATACATAGAAAAACCGAATGTTTTCTTAAACTCTTCTTCCCTGCCGGCATACTGTGCAAAAACGGTATTTGTCAACGCGATATACCCGCAGCCTTCTGATTCCAGTTTTTTCAAAAACTCCTTTACTTCTTTCGTAGACATGTTCGGATAATATTTCCGGACAATACCTGCCAATTCCTTACTGTCGCTATAATTAACCGGGTCGCTTTGATTTCCGCCGTAGCTTCCCCTGTCATCAAAGGCCGGATTATCATCTTTTGTATCTGAACTATTTAATTCTTTTGAATTTATCAGCTTCGCTTCTGTCTGGATATAAATATCCGCAATCTCAACAAGACTGTTTCTCATTAATGTAAGAGATTTTTTTTGTCCTGAAATACCCTCCAATATTTTCAGCAATGTCCTGTCTATATTATAATGCTGAAATTTTTTTATATGGATCAGTACCGCATTTAATCGAAATACTTCTTTCGTTAAAATAAATTCATACTTTTTGATTATTTCCGCATTTGACTTTAAATCTAATGGCGCTGTTTTAAAGTTAGTCATACTTTCTCCTTGAAAAAAAATTCGGTTCGGTATATTCTTCAGGGTTCCTGCAGGAGCCCTGAAGAATATGCCATATAACTTACAGTTCCTATACGATCACATCTCCTGCCAGGGCTTCTGCTTCCTCCGTATTGGCAGTCTCAGCGTCACGGTATACCTGCGCCATCTCGCTTAAATCTGTGGAATGCTCCTGGACCATGCGGATCATTTTCTGAATATCATCATCCAACTGTCTGAATTTGTTTGTGTATGCGGTAGCCGCATCGCCCTCCCATACGCTGCTTAATCCTGTTACCAGCTCTGTCATCTGTGTTGTCAGGTTGCCTACGGTCGTTGCCTTTGTGGAAAACTCGCCCGCTGTTGATTCCAACTGTTCCGGTGTTACTCTTAATGTTCCTTCCATAATTTATATTCTCCTTTTCTCTTCGTCCTTTATATTTCTGTTGTAATAAGCCTGTTTCTCTGTTGGTATTATGTTTTTGAAAATCTATTTTCCTACTGGTATTATGTTTTTGGAAATCTGTTTTCCTACTAGTATTATGTTTTTGGAAATCTGATTTCCGCCGGCATTATGCGTTTGGAAATCTGTTTCCGGTTATTTATAAGTTCTTGTTGAAGCGGTTTCCAGATTCGTGTTTTCCGCCGTTTCATATTTTGCTGCGATCGTGAGCAGTCTGGCCACATATTCGTCAATCAGCCTGGCAAAATTATCCATCTGCACTTTGTCATTGTGGAATGCCTGATGAAAAGCATCCTTTGCCTCGCCGTCCCACATGGATGCAAGATTCTGCTCTGTCGCCTCCAAATCTGATACATTTGTTCTCAGCGTTGTGTTCAGCGTCGTCAGCTCCTCCGCTCTGTTTTTTAATTCTGTTGTTGATACTCTGATTAAACCCATTCTGTTTTCCTCCGTTTTGTTTTTTGCATTTGTTTTGTTTTTTATTTTGCGGACATTTCCTGTCCCTGTTTACAAATATATCTTACTTTACTTTCTGTCCGGTTTGTCCGAAATCCGACCAATAACCTGTTTTCCTGACAGACGCCTTATCGCTTGTCATACTTCGTATGTTATCATTCAACAAACGCCTGCATATTAAGGGATAACCTCAAAACAATTACTTGTTATATTTCCGCTGGACTGCCAGCCTGTAAGCCCGCATCTCCGCATCATAAGTCCGTCTCGCCGTACTGCGTATCGTGGCTGCCGTCCGCTCCAGGTTCTTTGCGCTGGCTGTGATTTTGTCCTTTAACAGTTCTCCTTTTCTCAGGTACAGGGCGGCAGATTCTCCTTTCCATGCCCCCGACAGGGATTGCAGGGAATCTGACAAATCCGAATTTGCAAGCGTACGCATTTCCGATGCGATTTCCTCCAGCTCTGCGGCACATTGCTGCGCTTTTTGGAAATCCATACGGATCGTTGTCAATGATTTCATAGATTCCTCCTTACACAATTACATCCGACGGCAGCGCTTCTGCCATTTCTTCTGTTTCCATCTCCGTCTGTGCATAAACAGCCGCCATTTTCTGCAAATCTGTCACATCTTCATTTAATCTCGCAAAAATTTCCTCAATTTCTTCTTTCCGGGAACTGTAATACGCCCTGTGGGCGTCCCCGGCTTCGCCAATCCAGTAATTCTTTGTCCTGTTCACGGAGTTTTCCAGATTTTGAAACTGGATCTGCATTTCCCTCACATGCTTCAGCACAACAGACGCTTTTGACTGCATTACCTCCGGCGTTACTTTCAGGGAAGAAAGAATATTTCCGCCCAATAACCCATATAAACCTGCCATTTCACCACCCCTTCCTTATATCCGAATGCTGTTTACGGCGCTCTTTACCGACTGCTCGCATTTGATATATTCGCTTTTAGCATTTTCCATGCAGTCCGCCAGTTTACTGACTGTACCAAGCATCGAGAGCATCATATTGTAATCCTTCGTTGTCTGAGCCCGAAACGCCAGATTTGCGGCTCCCTGCCACATTGTATTCAGCTCCTCCAGTTCTGACTTCATGGACTTCAGGCTCGCTTTCGCTTTTGTGATATCTGCCCGCAGGCTGCTGATATCGGAAGAAAGCTGTGAAGTATCAATCTCGATATAATTTACTGCCATTTTTCCCCTCCTTCTTATCCCAAAATATCCCATATCCAGGATGGCATCTCATAGATTTGCAATCTTTCTGTTCCGCCCTTTTGCGCCTGTACTTCCTCTACATGGCTCTCTATGCGGTTTTCGGTCCGTATGTAAGCAGCCCGCACATTCTGCAGCGCACGGCACATCTGCCTGTATATCTCCTGCTCCCGCATGATTTCCTCCGCCTGACGGCGGAGCCTGCCGCAGAACAGTTTGTTTTCCATCACATACGGAAGTTTTTGGGCAACGTCTTCCGTCCGTTCCCGCAATTTGCCAAGGATCCCGCTCTCCCGGAGCAGTTCGCTTTCAATTACCTCTGCCTGATTCAAATCTATCATCTGCACTGCGTTTTCCTCCTTACAGCAGAAATCTTATCATAACCTTATGTTCCATCGTTTTTTTCCTGACAAACGACCGGTTTTTCCGACAGACAGCCTCAAATAAGCGTTAAGCGGCTTCCATTTCCTATTCCGTTCTGCTTCAGGGTCTGGTTCATCGGTAAAATCCGCTGCCTGCCGAAATCACAAAGCAGCAGATCGCTGATATTATCCCGATTTCCGTGTTCACTTTCCGGATATTCCGCTGCAAGTATCCCGCCAATTTCTGCCGCCACCTTTGCAATGTACGCATTCTCATCCACTTTAAAATCATATTGCTCATTCAGCGCGGCAACATAGATATCCACCAAAATCATAACCAATCCTCCGGATTCTCCCTGAGAGGTTCATAAATCCATCCCTCATCCAGCAAATACTGCCAGATTTCCGTAAACGGCATTGCCTTTACCTCATATATATCTGTCCTTCGTATGGAAGGCGTAACGCAGACGGACGTCGATCCGATATACAGGATACACATACGCCCGCTTTTTTTATGAATCTCCATTGTAGTGTCCGCATCGCGGATGGCAGAAAAGATATCCGCCATATCGCCTGTCGGAATAAACCGCTCCCCCTCCGCTTTCAGGCAGCCTTTCCGGGTAAGCTTCTGGAGTACATATATGATGTCCTCCCTGCCGCATTCCTCCATTTTCATATTAAATCCATACAGCTCATGAATGCCGGAAGCCGCGCCGATCAGCGCAAATTCCCTGTTTGATAATAAATAAGTTATACAATCCATATCCACCTCTATAAATCTAATTGTTTCAGCATATTTTTATAACTTCTGGAAAGGGGCAGCTCGATCCCCTGTTTCAGGGTAAGCAGGTTTTTTGATACCATAACCCTGTCAATGCAGGACAGATTCACCATGTAACTCCGGTGGCATCTGATAAAGCTCTCCTTCAACTGTTCCGACAATTGGTCCATCGTATCATAAAAACCATATTCCCGGCTTTGCGTACAGGCATAAATTCTTTTTTCCCGCGATTCAAAATATAAAATATCCCGCAATGGTACGCGGTGTTTTTCTTCCCTTGTCTCGATCACAAACACTTCTTCATCCGCTTCCCGCGTGATATACTGCTCAAATACCGCCGTCATGGTTTCACGCACAAACTGCCGGGAAAGCGGCTCTAAAAGAAGGGCGGCCGCCAATATGGTCGGTTTCATGTAAGCGACAGGGGACATCCCCGCATCGGCAATAACAATAATTGCCGCTTTGGGATAAGACTTCCGCAGCAATTCCGCCTGTGCAATTCCCCCCGGCACAGATACATCCACGCAGATGATATCCGCCGGTTCTTTCTTTTGCAGAAATACTTCCAGTTCTTTTTGTGTTCCGAGAAAGACGATGGCAACGCGCTCATCCGTGCAGGAAGCCGCTTCCTCCCGGATTTCCCGTTCCACTATGCGGGCATTTTTCACGGAACTTTTTAACACGCCGGAAATCATAACAGGCCTCCTTTGACAAGAGGCAGCACGATCCGGTCCGCATTCTGGCTGTCGGCGCTGTTTGACGCATAACCGTTCCCCGGCTTCATCACCTTAGACTGTTCCTGGAATGGGATATTGCCAAACTGGAAAATTCTCTGGGAACTTAAATTTCCTCCGAGATGGACGCCGGTTCTGTAGGAAACCATGTTCATATACAGGGTCCTTCCTGCGGCCTGGGCTGACTGTTCCTGGTTCAGGATCCCAAAGAAATAAAATCCGTGCAGGCTCCCTTTTTCCGTAATATTTTCCAGATATGCATGGACGCTTGCCGCGCCTTCTTTTGGCTGATATACGGATTTGACAAATTCCACGATATCCGCAATAAAGATAAAAACCTGCTTCTCCGCGCCCATTTTTTCCGCCAGTTCCTCCGAATCCAGCCCCTCCGACATCAGACGGTGCTTTTTGGCATTCCTTTCCTTGAATACCGGAACCGTTTCCCTGAAAAATTCATATACTGATTTTTCATTATCCAGATATTCTGCCCCCAGCTGCTCTGCAGCCGGTCTTAATTCCTGTCCTTTCAGGTCGATGACGCAGACAGAAGCATTTTCCTTACGGGCAGCCGCATAGAGAAGCATTTTCAGCACATTTTTCTTTCCGGTCCGCCCTTTTCCCTGAATGATATAGCAATAAGTATTCCACAGATCCACCGAATACACGGAGGCATCCAGGGAATCATAGGCAAAGGGCAGATACCGGCGGTCTGCCAGCGCTTTCCGGTACTCCCCGCCCCGGACAAATTCAGAGAATACCGGATTCTGCGGAATCACCGGTATGCTGCGCGCCTTTTCCCCAGTCCATGCGCGCTTCATCTCCATGCACCGGTTTTCCAGCTTTGACGTCATCTGGTACATATCCGCCGCTTCCACGGCGACAGCCGTCTGAAATTCCAGAATACTGCCCTGTATCCAGGCAAGTCCCCTTCCCTTCACGTCCGTCTCCGGCATAATCTCCACGCGGGACGTCCGAAGCGTTTCCGCATATTTGAATTTGTCGCCCATTTCCAGGGATACCAGCGTATGAATATTATCCCCCACCCTCGTCGGGACTTCATTTGCCCCGATTCCGGAAGCGGATACCGCCAGAAAGATTCCGTATCCGACGCCTTCCCTGGACAGGCGGATCATGGCGTCGTCATATTTATTGTTTGTCTTTTCCCGGAAAGCTGAATAATTGTCCACAACCACGAGAACAGCCGGAAGGACAGCCTTATTTCCGAGGCTTTGCTGCGCCTTAAAATACTGGCTGTAATTTCCTCCCCGGAACAGATTTTTACGCTCATCCATGATCCTGTTCATCATGAAAAAGAATTTTTTCACCTTATCCTCGTCCGTATCGATGATAACGCCTCCGCAGTGGGGCGCCTGTTCAAAGGGAAGAAGCATCCTGCTGCTGTAGTCCAGCACATAAAAATTCAGTTCCTGCGGACTGCAGCGATCTGTCAGGCTGTAAAGCAGCGTCTGCAAAAATGTACTTTTCCCGGTGGCGACCGTCCCGAACACCGCCAGATGCCCCCCGTCGGAAAAGCTTATTTTCAGAGGCTTCTGCGACTGCTTTGCCGGGTCATCATACAATCCGATGAATGCTTCCAGTTCCCATGCGCCGGAATGTGATTTCCACTGTCCGCCCCGCCAGGACGTTTCATGATATCCCTCCAGCTCTGACAAATACAGTCTCTTCGGCAGTACCGGAAGCCACAGCAGCATCCGCCGGTCATAATGGTACTTTTGCGCAGTCTGGTTCAGGTACGCAATCACCGCGTCAAGCTGAGTAACAGCTTTATTTGTTGTCTTTTCCCCCTTCTTCTTTCTGTTTCCCGCCGCGGCAAGTTCTTTTCCGGTGAGGGTCATCCGGACAGCCGCCGCGCATTGATCCATATCAGGATCCTCAATATACTCCGCACCGCTGTAGCCGGACTGAAACTGCTCGTATATCTCATCATTCCCCACCTGGAGATAACCGCGCCCCGCCTGGGTGATGTATGCCGCATCCGCCTTGTGCAGCATGTCATTGCTGTCCTGTTTATCCTGTACCCTGAGGCAGAGACGGAATTTCGAGTTGCTCCATATATTGTCATCTACCGTGCCGCTGGGTTTCTGTGTAGCAAGGATCAGATGCACGCCCAGACTCCGCCCTACCTGCGCCACACTGATCAGCTCCCTCATAAATTCCGGTTCTTCCCGCTTCAATTCCGCAAATTCGTCAATGATAATGAGCAGATGGGGAATCGGGATTTTTGCCTCATGGTTTTTGTATAAACGTGTATACAAATTGATATTGTTTACCCCGTATTCTGCAAACATCCGCTGGCGCCGCTCATTTTCACTCTTAATGGAAATCATGGCGCGCCGTACCTGATTTCCGGACAGATTGGAAATCTGCCCCGCCATATGCGGCAGATTGGCAAACAGGTTCGCCATCCCGCCTCCCTTAAAATCGATGATGAAAAATGCAATATCATCCGGGCTGAAATTCACCGCCAGCGACAGGATATAGGTCTGAAGAGTCTCCGATTTCCCGGAACCGGTTGTGCCTGCCACCAGCCCGTGAGGACCGTGATACTTTTCATGAATATCCAGATAACATGGGCTTCCCCCGCTTTTCTGTCCGATCGGGACTCTCATATTGTCATAATTCCGGTTCTTTTTCCAACGGTCGATCACATTCAGCTGCTCCATAGAGCGGACCTGATACATTTCAAAGAAATCCAGCGCATCGGGGATCTCCCCTTTCCCGAAAGTTTCCTTTACCTCAACATCGCAAAGCGTCCTGGATAACGTCTCCAGCTGCCGCGCCGGGACAGTTTCCACGGACAAATCGCGACTGTTTTCCGTCTCATGATAAACATGGAAAAATCTGGCTTCCCGCCCGTCGTTCTGTATCATATATTCGCAGTTATTTGGCAGATCCTTATACTGCTCAGCCAGCAGAACCGTCGTAATCCCATATTCCGGTCTTGGATTATATATATAATTTTCCAGCAATTCTCCCTCGATCAGGCTTGTATCATCCACGAAAATGATATAGTGGGGCAGCGGATACTCCGTTTTTTCCTGCTGTTCCTCCGTGCGCATCCGCAGAATACCTGACAATTCATAAAATATGTCCCCGACCTCCGTCTTGCTGCCGGCAATCAGGCGGGTCTTACGGTCCTCCGTCCACACATGGGGAAGCCATTTTGCAAATTCAAAGCGTTCCCTGTTCTCCCGGCTGTCCCGGTAAATGAACACCATCTTTACATCCGTATAACAGTTATTCGCCGCCAATTGGGCAATGATATTAAACGCCGCCCCATAAGCCCCCGCTTTTCCGGTTCCGCCGATAATGCCAACGATCCCTTTATCCCGGAGATCCACACAGACGGGCGCCGAATACAGATTTGAATAACTGTCCCGGATAAATGCCGGCTTTTCTGCCAAATCATCCCGAATCAACGTAAATTTTTCTTTCGGGATCCTGATTTCCGCCTGGAAGGGGACCGTCCCGGTCCCCAGCCGCACCGTCATAAAATCTTCCTGATGCTCGTTATGGTTCCACAGACGCAGGTCCTCCCCCGTAAAATTACAGCATTCACTGCCGGATAAATATAACTGAAACAGCTTTTCCCTGTTAAATTCATATTTCTGTTTGATAAAATCGGTAATGCCAATCAGATATTGGCCATATGCATTGTACCGGAGTTCTTCATTTTCTTCTTCCTCCCTGCCCGCATACCTGAGATTGGCCAACGCCCATATTACGGCAAGGACTGCCGAAGAAACCGCGGTAATTACGCCGGTAAACATATATACGCTGCTTCCGTTCCCCCTTAAGCTTGCCGCATACATGGATACAAGGCATCCCATCAGCATCGGGATCGCCATCGTAATACTCGGCCCGATGGTCAGCAGGAGCGGCCGCTTTTTCGTTTTATTCAGAGGCGGCGGGGCTTCGATTTCTATCACATCCCCGTACAGCTCCTCCACCGTCCTCGGTGAACGCTTAAAAAAAACTTTCTCCTGCCGTACGTTCACAATTTCCGGAAACTCCAGATTTTTTCCCGGATGCCATACATCCGGCGCCGATTCGTCCATCTGATAAGTTCCCGCCAGCGCCCGCACTGCAATCACCGTATCCAGATAGATAATATGAAGCCCGAACAGGGTAATCTGGTCTCCAAATTTTAAATATTCCTGCCCGTTTACCTTTTTCCCGTTCAGATAAGTCCCGTTGCTGCTCATATCGCCGATTACCCACCGCTGCTCATGCCGGTACATCACGGCATGGTTTCTCGATATAAAATCGCTTTCCCGGTAAATAATCGTATTATTTTCACCCTTTCCAATCGTAATCCTGGACATCCCGGAAATAACATATTTCTGATAAAAAGGAAAACCGGGGGAGGAGCACATGACCTCCATGGTGATTTTACTGTTGGGAAGTCCCCGGATCTGAATCACCGTCCCCTCTGTCAGCGCCCGTCCTGCGCCGTCCTCCCCGTCATAAGTGCGGAGCATATATTTTTTTACCGGAAGGAACCTCCACTCCCCGTCCATGTTCTCCATGGGCATAGGCAGATCATCCGGCAGCCCAAATATCTGCCTGTCCAAAATTATTTCATAATTGGAATCTACCAGCTCCGGCAGGATAAATTCCTGATATCCGTTCGATGTATATGCCATAATAATATAGCCCATCCCGTCAATTCCTCCTATTTTACAGCCTGATATCCATATAAAATGCGCATACGCATACGGTAATTCCCAATGATGATCCGATCCTTGTCCTGCAGCCGGCAAAACTCCTGTCCCGCCAGAATGATTTCCCGAAAACAGTTTCTCCGTATCCGTGTCCCGTTTGCAGAACCGAGATCCTGAAGATACAGCGCGCTATTTATCAGCGCAATTTTACAGTGCAGACGGGACACTCCGTCATCACGGATCGTAATTTTATTTTCCCGGCTGCGCCCAATGGTAATACATTCATCCAGTGCAAAAACATTTGCAAGCCATGGCGATGTATCCGGAAATTCGATACGCACAAACAGACTCTGATATTCGGCCGAAGCCGCCTCGTCGCTTGTAATATTACTCTGCAGCGTTCGCAGCAATACCCTTTCCTCCATAAGTTTGCAGAGGCTTTTCCGTGTTTTTTTCATCCTCGCTTTTGTGCGCCTGCGGGATACAAACAAAAGAATCGATTCACCCGCCGCACATACGATACATACAATCATAAATATCAGCATATTTCCTCCCCCGATCAGACAAAGCACTGAAACCGATACGTATTCTGCCCGATCCGCAGCAAATCACCATACATCAGAGGCATCGCCCCCTCCACCATGCATCCGTTCAGGTAAGTATGGTTCGTCGAATTCAGATCCTGGACATAAATTTTTTCTCCCTGACGGTAAATTCTGCAGTGGTTCCGGGACACCTTACTGTCCGGAATCTGAATCTGCGCAGGACTCCCAGGCACATATCTGCCGATGAGAAGCTGGTCTTTCAGGATACAGTCATAGTATGTGCTGCCATAAATATCGCACAGGCGGATCTGTACCTGCATAAAAGAACTGGTCACCTGCGCTTTTACCGGCGCCTGACGTATCACGGTCTGTTCATCACCGCCGGGCACGTACAGGAGCGACATATCCGCCCCCGTCTGAGCCTCCCCAACAACACGGCCTCCATGAAGCGCAATATTCTGATTATAATGATTATCTTTTTTCATATGCCGGATCCACAGGAACAGTAAATGTATACCAAAAGCAAATCCGACAATCAACGCAGCAATTTCCACTTTTCTCCTTTCCCGTTCTTTTACTCCATGGTCTGAACCGGTGTAACCGCTCCGTTTTCATATTTGAATACCGTCCAGCAGTTCCCGCTTCCTTCCGGAACGCTGTACACGACAGGCTGTGCGCTCCCGGGCAGATAAACCTTCACTTCCGCGCCTGAACTGCCCATCGTACCGGATCCGGTAAAGTCATATACCGAATATGTAAACTCTGCGCCGGCATCCGCGACCGTCGTCGTCTCAGGCCCGTACCCATTCGTATCGTCCACATCCAGCGTTCCTATCCCATCCTCTTTTCTGTTCGACCAGTAAATATGGAACGATTTTCCTGTGGAAGAAATCCCCTCCGTATGGCCGTCCAGATCAGTCGGCGCCGCTCCCCATGTCAGGACAATGCGGATTTCTCCCGAAGCAATCTCCGGTGAAAGCACAAAGTTCTCCCCGGTCTTGATCTGCCCCGCCTTTATTTCAATATCAAAGTATTCCGTAATATATCCCGCTGCGCTCGCCTCCACAGTATATTTTCCCGCTTTGCCTTCACAGGTATAGCTTCCGTCGGTACCGCTCGCCAGTTCATCGAGGACGGTCCCGGTCCGGGAATTATGTTCACGGATCTTTAATGCCGCCCTCATTCCGGCCCCGGTTACAGCATCCTGTACGTAACCGCTGATTTTTCCTGTATTTTCATCCATTTCTTCTGTTTCCCGGCGATATAACGGTTCCAGGCGGTTCCACGCCTCCCCGGAAACGACGTCCCCGTTTTCATCCGTGCGGATCGTCACGATACAGTTCTTATATTCCGCTGACATATAATAGTTTCCATCGGAGCTGTCCTGATAAAATTCTGTCTGCGAGCCGAAAATCTCCTCCAGTTTTTCCCTGCTTACCGCATAAGCCTCCTCTGAACTCCCCAAAAGAGCCGACACTTTATCAAACTGGACATAACACGGCTTTGCCGATGCCAGCGGAGCCGTACCATCAGCGTCCAGGACAATTTCATCCTGAATGTTATAATAGAATGTGTGCATTCCTGCCGACTCATAATAGATTTCAACCGTGTCACCTGTTTTTTCAGACTTTGCCGCAGAACCAAAATCACGATAATAATCCGTATATGTATATTGGGAGACCATATCAAAAGCTGTGTTTTCCACCGTCACGTTTTGGGCAAGCAGGATGATCTCCTCCCTGGTAAACTGCGCTTCCTGCAGCTTATTGACCAGACCGTTCATCTCATTGACCCGCTCCCCGATATCCCCGGAGCCGGTCGCCTCATATCCCTGCGTCAATATATCCAATGCCATATTGTAATCGCCTTTTGCCATATAAACGATGGAAAGATTGATATACGCGCCGGATTTTGTATCATCTGTCTCCAACGCGTTCTGATATGCGATGATCGCGTTCTCATAATCTCCGCTGCTGTAATATTCATTCCCCTTTGTCAGGTATGAATTATATTTCTGCGTTTGCATCTTTGTGCTGAGCAGGAAAAAAGATGCCACGCCGACGATAGCGGCCAGAACCGCCGCTGCCCCGATGAGAAACCGGAACCGGAATTTATATCCTTTTTCCCCCGCATCCTCCCATTCCGGCTGATATCCCTGCCCATAATCATTTTTTTTATTTCTCATAACAATTTTTCCTTTCCCGTATGATCCGCCGTCTTTGCTTTCAACCGTCTTTATTGCGGAAGTTCTTCCACGATCCGGATCATATTCTGCAATTGTTCATCCGTTTCGCCGTATCCATCCGACCCGTATAACTCCCGCGCCTGCCGGACATATTCCCTGACCTTTGTGAAATCCCTGAACGCCGCCGCTTTTTCCATCTCGCCGTTATATGCAAGGATCGCCCGATATAAATACACCTGATAATGATCCGGATAATCCGCCTGAAGAATATCCAGAAGGGCAGACGCCTTATTCTCCTGCCCGGTTTCCAGATAAGCTGTCAGCAGATTCATCCTGTCTGCATATACTGCGATTTTCTTCTGCTCAAGGAGTTCATAGTAATACACTGCGCAGGATAAACACTCAGCCGATTCCAGCGTCCCTTCAGGCAGCCCGGTTCCCTCTTTTAAATACAAAACCGCCATTTTACGCAAAGCATCCGTACTGCCGTCTGTCTCATACAATTCCCGGTAAATCCCTATCGCTGATTCATAATCTTCCTGTGCGGCGTACAGCTCCGCCCGGCTGACCGCCAGTTCCATCTGGCTGCATCCGCGTTTTTCCGCTTCTTCCAAAAAAGCCTCCGCTTTCCCGTAATCCCCGCAATATGCATAGACAATCGCCGCTTTTTTGTAATATGTGCCATCCTCGTCCCATTCAAGCAGTTCATTAACATAATCCGCTGCCTGCGCATAGTTTTCCATACCCATGCAGGCGTCCAGAATCTGTTCTTCCACACTCTGCCGCGCCCCCTTAAGTTTATCGAGCACATCCGCATCTGTATTGATAAAATCAATTCCCTCCTGATACGCTTTCCCATATTCCCCATCAGCGTTCAGGGCGGCAAGCTGCGCCTCTTTGGCGGCAATTTCCTGCCGCTCTTTTTTCCCTGCATGGCTTTGGTTTCTGAAAAGAATAATTCCCATGGCGGCGGTTAAAATCACAATTGCTGCAGACAAGAGTATAAATACCCGGCGCAGGGCCGCTTTTTCTTCTTTTGTCCGCCTGATTCTCCCGATTGCCCGCAATGCCTGGGCTGCGTTTGAAAATCTCTTTTTTCTGTCCGGGTGCAGCAGCCTTGAAATAATTCGGATAAGTTCTTTTGAATAAGGAAGCTGAAATGTTTCCAGAGGCGTCATGTCAGATAATTCCGGGGAAGGCGGACAGCCTGTCATCATCTGATAGAACGTTCCCCCAAGGCTATACAGATCTGTCCGTTCATCCAGCACGATGCTGCGCGCTTCTGTCTGATAAATGATTCCCAGCCACTTGCTGTATTGCTCCGGGGAGGCATAAATCTGGCTGATTCCCGCCATATCAGTCCCCTCCCCGCCAAAGGATATATTAAAGTCGATCAGGCATACGTTCCCTGAAGGCGTCAGCATAATATTTGCCGGTTTGATATCGAGATGCAAAATTCCCTGTCCGTGCAGATATTCCAGGACTTCCAACAGCTGTATCAGCCAAAACCACAGGCTTTCCTCTTCAAAAAAGCATTTTTCTTTCAGATAATAGTCCAGATCGTGTCCTTCAATATAATCCATGACTGTAAATATCTCTCCGTCCATCCGGACAAAATCATATACCTGGGGCAGGCAAGTGTGGTGCAGCGCCTTCAAAATATCCACTTCTCCCCTCGCGTTCAGCACACCCGTAAAATGTTCTTTTATCTTCTTTACCACGACATATTTCTGCAGATTGAGATGATAAGCCCGATAAATGATTCCTGCCCCTCCTTTTCCGATTTCATCTATAATCTGATAGGTCCCCGCTATAATTTCTCCCGGATATGGCATACCGCACCTCACATTCTTTTTTTAAAAAAGGGCTGCCATAAACATTTTTCATATTCACGGCAGTCCTCCTTTATTTCACTTATCCAAAAGCTTTCTTTTCATCCTGTTTACAGAATTTTATTGCTGTTCCCCATCCTCTTCATCTTTTCTTCTCTTCATCGGGAGGAAAATAAACCACCAGCCCAGTCCTGCCGCCACGACAGCCGCAGCGCCTACTGTTCCGCCAAACAGGGCTTTATGTGCAAAGAAATATATAAATGCGTTCGACGCAATCAGGAACTTCATGGTTTCATAAGTCTGCTCATTTCCCGCCGCATCATAAGCAGCTACCGACAACGTCTGCTGTTTTTTGCTGCTGGCGAGCGTCATCACGATCTTGCCGTTCTCAATTTCATCCGCATCATACTTCGTTGTCTCGCCGTTCAATTCCACATCGACAGACGCCAGACGTACATTGTCATCCACATCTATAGTAACTTCCCTGCTGTCCTCCAGATAAGAAGCGCCGTCCTCTATTCCGGAAATCAGAATACTCGGATTTGTCTTGTCAACAACAAATTCCACTTTTTTCCCTTTTGAATTGTTGTCAGAAGTATTGGTTGCCCTGTCCTCCGAATAAATTGTAAGGATATATGTTCCCTCCGCTTCAAAATTGGATTTATCGATATTGTACTCATACTGCTTCCAGCTTGTCTCCGTTCCGCTTTCTTTCACGGTAAAGTCCTCATCTTCCGCCAGCGTTTCCACATCGCCGTTCAGGTTACAGGTGATCTCTTTAAACTGCAGCGTGTCTACATTTGTCTCGATAACCACGATATCCTGTTCCTCATTGGTATAATAGCTTCCGTTGTCTCCCACCAATGCATCTGTCGCATCATCAAATGTGTAGACCGAGCCAAAACGGTTGACAGAGAATATCACTTCTGCCTCGGAGCTGTTGCCCGCAAGGTCATATACTGTCGCGTGCATGGTATAAATATCATCCATTTCCCTTGTCCGCTCAAAGTCGTTGAGAAGAACCTCCACTCCATTCGCCGTGACAGAACGGTTTCCGTTCATCTCCACGGTTCCGTTATGATATCCAACCATCTCCACAACCGTTGCATTTGCATCATAATTCGTATCGCTGTAGCGGATTCCCGGCTGCACCACGTCGTTATTTGCTGAATAATTTTCAATATTGAAAATTTCAATTTCCGGCATCTGCGTATCTACCGTAAAGGAATCCATGCTGTATTCCGCCATCGGGTTATCCGCCATATCGACGCCTGAAAATGTAAACGTATAGTCGCCGTCTGAGGCAAAGCTTACAGTCGCAATATTATGGTCGCCGCTCTTTGTCCATCCGGATATATATGGGGCAGCCGCAGCGCCATCCCTCGTCACGGAAACAGTTACCGCGGAAGCGTCAAAGTTATGCTCCAGAATATCGATCGTTGCCGCACGGTCCGCGTCATAGTAATTGCCGTTCTTCGCATTGTTGTTGTCATAGGTTACCGTATATGTGGGAATTGTCTTATCTACGGTAAATTCATCTACTCTGCTGTAGTCCGCCCTGTTGCCTGCCATATCCTGGAATGCCACGGTAAAGGTATAATCGCCGTCCGCCGTAAAGCTTACGGTCGCAATATGCTTCGTATTATCCCCGCTTCCCGTTGTGGTCCATCCGCTGATCGACGGCATCACGCCGTCCGTATTTGTAATCGTGAACTGTACATCGTTCGCATCAAAGTTCCGCTCCGTAATCACAACTGTCGCAATACGGTCCGCCTTATAATATTTTTCATTTGCCGCATTGTTATTGTCATAAGTAACATCGATCGTCGGCGCTGTAATGTCGATATTATAGTCTGCATTTACAGAACCCGTATGCCCCGCATTATCCACATAGGATGCTTCCACAGCCACATCATTCTGATTATTGGCGCTGGCCACAAGCGTTAAATCTTTTGTATATACATTTGTAATCGGATATACCTTTTCACCATCCAGATCATACCCCGCTGCCGCGCTGTAATCATAGCTCTCCGAAATCTGGCTGCCTGCCGTATAGCTGTAGCTTCTCAATCCCGAATATTCATCCTTTATTGTCAGATTAAATACCACGTTTGTATTGTAAAAATCCACGCCGTTCACGGTTCGGCTCGGCTGCGTCAATGTTGTGATCACTGCGCTTCCGGTACTGTTGTGTTTATCACCGCTCTCGACAATCTGACCCTGGAGCTTGTTCTGTGTATTATCAGACCAGTCCGCTGCAATCACTTCTACTGTTCCTTTGAAATCATTTCCGCTTAACGGAACCGCGATCGTCGTATCTGCGCCGGCACAGGGATCCACTGCTTTCTCGAATGCGGACACCGTACCGTCCTCATCAGTGACAAGGAATGTCAGCAGCCGAAGCCCGCCCACGGCGTCTTTTGCCGTCGCGGTAATCGTCAGTTTCTTATCTGCAAAAATAAATCCGCTGTCTGCATAATTCACTGCATCCATAAATCCCGCATCCGATACCGTGTAGCTGAACGCCACATCAACGGGTCTGCTTGTATCCACGCAGATATATGGATTATATGCCTCTGTCACTTTGGTTGATTCCTCAGATTCAAAAGTCTTTGCAATCACCGCTTTATTTCCTGCCAGATCCTCGTAGCCGCTGATCAGAAGATCATAGTTTGCCTCGTCTGTCAGGTTCAGTACGTACTGTCTGGAACCGGATGTGATGATTTCCTTTCCTTCAATCCCATCTAACTGGCTGTAGACAGAAGTGGAAGAATAAATATTTGTGCCCGCTTCCTCAATCCTGTATGCCGTATTTCCCAGCATGGAATCTTTGATCGCCTGATTGCGGATATTCGCATCCGTAACATGAAGCGTCAGCGTTGTACTCTGATTGAAATAATCTCTTCCGCTGTTTGAATGAATCACTGCCGCGCCATAAGAAGCCTCAATCTTCGGCGCCGTCTTGTCGATGACAAGCTTTGTACTTGTGTAAGAGCCATTATCATCTACTTTTGTTTCCGCAGCCGCTCCCTGTACTCCGCTGCCCGCCGTCATGACATTTTTCGCGGCGTCGCTGTAGGAGACGGTAATCTGATAATTTCCTTCCTCTGACAGCGTAAACTTACCTGTATATGTCTTTGAATTTTTATCATATGTCCAGGTTATCTCCGGGAGATTCTCTGTACTTCCGTTAATCTTCAAGACAAAATCTCTGATACCGGAAATACTGCTTCCGGATTTCTCCGCAACCGCATAATCTTCCGCGATTTTAAGCGTTACGTCGATATCCTCTGCATAATATGCGGTATAGCCCGTTGCCGGAACTGCGCCGAACACATCGTTCTCAGAAGACGTGTCGGTATTTTTCACAAGCCGGTATGCTTTGTTGTAGCTGATATCAAATACCGGAGCCGTGTGGTCGAGAACAAATTCAGGGCTGGTATAACTGCCGCTCCCGGATACGTCAAACCCGGTATTTTCACCCGCTGCCATCACATTTCCCGCTTTGTCGGCATAGGCGAGCGTCACATCATAGTTTGCCGGGTCTGCGTCGCCGTCAAAGGTATAGACGGCCGTATGCGTACGTCCCTCGGATGACCATGTGATACCATCACTGTCTCCATTTACCGACACGGAAGCTTTGCCCGCAGTCCTGTTCGTGATTACAAAAGATAACGCTCCCGGCTGCCAATATGCGGAATTATCATCCACCACGAATTTAATCGTCACATCACCCGTTTCCGCATTATTATTCTCGTATACGGATGCATAGTCACCCTCCGTATAAGGAGCCTCCCCGCTGATTACATATGTCGGAGTTTCGGTAATCTCACAGGAAAGCAGTTCCGGCGCTCTGTTGTCAAGGACGAGCGTCTTACTTGTATAGGTACCCTCTGAAATGGTGGAAAATCCGTCTGCATCTCCTGTCAGGAGATTTCCGGCAACATCTTCATATGATGACGCAATAACATATTCAATCTCTCCGCCGCCTGCTTGTGTACTGTATGGGAGATATACGGTCGCCTTAATTGTGTTGGCAGTGCTGTCAAACTCCTCCCATTCTACATAAGTTCCGGTTTTCGCTTCGTCCGTATCCAAAACCGTAAGTTCTGTTCCGTTTACCGTTATCGTCGGTTTGATAACAGTCCCGTCTTTCTCCAGATTTTCCTCAAAAAATCTTTCTGTGTATGTCAGGTTTATTTCTTCATAAGCGGCAGAACTGCTATAGAATCTCTGCCCCTCATCCGCTCCGGTTTCTTTGGGGTATTCCACGGCAATCTCCGGCTTTTTATTATCCAGCATCAGCGTATAATCTGTTGTCGTCACGCCATCGGATTCGGACGTTGTCAAACCGACATCTTCCTCACCTTCCTTTTCCTTTACTATCAGGCTATTTTCCGACCCGTCCGTATAGGTAGTGCTGATAATATACGCTTTCTCGCCGGCTTCTTCCGTGCAGTATGGAAGATAAACGGTTGCAGTAATACTTCCGTTACTGAACGTTCCCCAACTCACATAAGGATTTCCCGCCGTTTCTACTGTGCTGATGTCTTCCGGTTCGGCCCCATCCGTTGATACTTTGATAACCGGTTTAACCGGCTGTCCTGTCTCATCATCCAAATTCTCATTATAAAATTCTTCTGTATAGGTCAGTTCGACTTTCTCATATCCGCTGTTATCATTGGGAGAATAATATTTCACCTGATTATTCTCTTTATTCTCTTTCGGATACTCTACGGATACAGTGGGGGCGACATTATCTAAAATAAAGTCTTCTACGACATTTTCTTCCGCAACCGCCTGAAGGTTTATTTTTTCCGTCTTATTTCCTGCCAAATCTGAAATCGAGGCAATTTTAACAGCATTCTGTTCACTGCTGCTTTTCACGGTATCCTTTCTTTTTATAATTCCCTGAATAACTGTATAAGTATCCGTCGTGTCTCTATCCTCCGACGTAATTGTAACTTCCTGTGTCGATACGGATTCCTTCAGGGAAATTTCTATATCATCGGATACCTCCTGAAGAGAAACCTTTAACTCCTTGATATCTATCCCGGATACCGCATCAGAACTTACCTTTGAATCTCCGTCTTTTACATAAAGTGTAAATCCGATGTTCGTCTTGCCGAAAACCGTATTAAAAACTGTATCTTTGACCTGTTTTACCTTCAATTGAATCTTTTCCGGAATTGTCAGCTCGGCATAATCATCTTTTGCACTGACATCCGCATCATACACGATATAAACGTCTGTTTCCGGATCCGTCTTATCAATCGCAAAGGAAACCGGATCGCTGGTCTTCGTATTCCCCAGCACATCCGTCACCGTGTAGGTGATTTTATAAACGCCCTCGCCGATAGTTTCAAGATATGTATTGTAGGACGAACCGGTATTCAGCGTTGTCAGATCTGTTTCTAATTCACATGGATTTTCTGCATCCGCATCATATGCGCCAGTAGTCAGTACATAATCTTTGATGTCGCCTTTTAAAACGGGTTCGGTTTCTCCATCTTTTACAATTTCGTAACTTATTTTGGCGATTCCAACCTCCGTTGTTATTGTCCCGTTAATAGTCGGAGCTTTATTATAAAATTCAGAACTGCTGCCTGTTTTGCCGCTTTCGTTCAATTCAACAGCCACTTCAAAGCCGGTGTTCTCTTTTTTCTCCGCCGTCGCATCGACTGACTGCGCCTGAGCATTGCCTGCTTCATCTTTTATGCTGAATCTATAGCTCCCCGCCTCTGTTATTGTATAGTTATAAGTATAAACTCCGTCCTCTGCTTCTACTGCATCCCCATTTTCCAGAAGGCTGCTTAACGTGAGTTCCGTTTCGGAAGCGCCGCCATTCTCATCTGGTCCGCTTACCACGATGATACATTCCGATTTCTCCGTATCAACGGCAATGCCCGAATCATCCGTTCCCAACCTATCCGTAATTTTGAAGGATACGGTAAGGCTATTCCGAAAATAGTATCCGCCGTCGCTATCTTCAGCCGTCATATCACCATCATTGACAATCTGGGTTTTTGTCAATTGCGGCGTACTGCTGTCCTGCTTTACTTCCACTACTTTTTGCGCGCTGTTTCCGGCGTTATCCGTAACCGTTATCTGATAGATTCCCTCTGCCGTTACATGCAGGGTATAGCTCTGTACCAAATCCTCCGTACTGCCGCCGGTATTTTGTTTCACGGCTGCGCCGCTCGTAATTTCTTCTCCCGTCACATTTCCGTCTTCATCAAGTGTCACTGATTTGACATCCACACCGGCAATTCCGGAGCCGTTATAATCCACCTGACTTTCATCTTTTGCATTCATTACGGCATCGGAAACCTGGAATGCTATGCCCAGCTCTTCCCCATTCTTCCAATAGGGACCGTCCAGTCCTGTCATTGTGGGAGCGGATATATCCACTTTCCCTATTGTTACCGGTGTGCCGGAAAGATTTCCCGCATTATCAATCGCATAAATATAATAGGTAATATAATCGGTAGTCTCACCATCAATATTTTCTTCCACCGTTATACCGCCATTTTCTACAGAGATTAATCCTGACAAATCCGTACCGGCAGTAATCTTATTTTCGGCAGCGCTGTCTGAAACAATATTCGCCAGAACATTATTTTCTTCACAGGAATAATAGATTCCCGATACTCCGCTTACCGTATCAGACGCACTCACCGTAATTTCTTTTTCCTGCTTCCAATTTTCCTTATCATCGCCGGATACAGTGAGAGCCGGAGCGTCCTTATCAATCGTAAATTCCGGCAGCTGATAACGGCTGACCGCGCCGGTGGCTGTATCCTTTAAATAGAAATATCCTGTTCCGTCAGAGGACTCTCCATATATAACGGCAGACGCACGGTCTGAAAAATCATAATTGTTTTTGCTGATATAGTAATTATCTTTTTCTGTGTCTTTCAGGGAAATTGTCACATCCGAATTGTAATAACCGCCAAATTCCTCTCCTGTCAGTTTATATACTGCGCTGTCCTCAAAAGAGAAAAGATCATCTTTTTCATATTTTGCCGTATATTCACAAGAGAATGAACCCGTATAATTTCCCTGTAATGTGAGTTCAAAATAATACGTCTGTGCTTCCGTCAAACCTGTGACTTCCTGTGTTTTGTCCGCTGATGTGTAAAAAGCATAGGAATACTCGTCACTGTCAAGCTCATCGTCGGAAACCGTTACCTTTACCGTTGGGGAAAAAGCAGTTCCCAGCGTATATTCTGCCGGCTCTATGGTTACGGAAATATCTCTCTCCGAAATCTCCTTCGGATTGATTGTGAATGAAATTTCTTGACTGCCCGTTACGTTCTCATTGACCTCCGGGGCTGATATGATTACGGAACCGGCATTTTCTCCTGCGTTGATATTTTCACCGTAGGAACAGGTATAAAATGATGTATCCACCGGATTCCCGGCATTTGTAACGACAATTCCCGGAGTCAGTTGACTGCCGGTATAGATCAGATCTGCGCCTGAATCCACCGCGATTTCACAGGCAGATAAGTCAAGCGGACTTACCGTCACTGAAAACGTCACGATTCCCTCATAACTTACGCTTTCTTCCGTTGCCGCAACAGTAATCTGATAGCTTCCCGCGTCTTTCACTTCTGTTACCGCATCATATGCGCCATCCGCAATTTCTTTTTTATATGACACGGTATAATCGCTTTCTGTCAGGGTTCCCTGATATTCCTCCGCCACGCCGATCACGTTTTGCGCTGCGCCGGAATAAGTGACGTTTTCACTGACCGTGAACATTTCTTCTGTAAGCGATGTTTTTTCTGGCGCTTCAGTTGCCCCGGCAGAAACCGCAAGCAGATTGTTCAGATACGATCCCGGCAATGCCCCGACTATCAATACCGCAGCAAGGACAAATGCCAGTATCTGCTTCTTCTTGTTTAATCCTTTCTTTTTCATTTTGTTTTTCCTCCGTATTTTATATTACTTCTTCCGAATGTATCAGAATAATTTCCTTTTCTATCCTGAACGCCCCCTTCGCATTGCCTTTGCCGGACAGAATTTCCGTGGAAAAATCATTTTTCCGTCCTGACTGGGAATCCCCCTGCTTTTCTTCGGCATCGTCTTTCTTATACAGCAAAGCTGTTCCTTTATCTGCCTCATCTGTCTCAAGTACAGAAGTATTCTCTGCTCCCTGGGAATCCTGCTGCGCAAACGTCTGATTTTCCGAATCTGAAAATTCCTGCCGTTGTCCTGTTGAAACCACATGTTCCACTTTCCGTGCGCCGGGAGTTGCAGTTCCGCGGACTCCCATATCTTCTTTCATCTGTCTGTCCACATACTGCATGTTGCCCCGGGATTTTCGGAACAGACGGCCGCTCGACGCATTATTTTCTTCCAGTTTCTGAATCTGCTTTTTCGCCCTGCGTCCCGTCAAAAAACCAACGACGCTTTTGATATCCAGTATGATAAAAATCACAACGGCGATAACCGCGCATACGATACAAACCGCCAGACATGCAAAGAACAGGTTATGGTACAATTCGATCTTACCTGCAAAATCTTCCATTCTCTCTTCCCCCTATTCCGTTACCGCACTGTAAGTGGAAATAACTACGCGCTTTGCCTGGACAAGTGATTCTTCCAGTTTTGCCATACTCTCTGTTACAGACGACTGTTCATTTTTCGTAAGCTCATTAAAGTCGCTATCCAAATGCTGCTCGATATTTTCCAACTGTGTTTCTATTTCTTCCTGTGTCACGCCGTCGTTTTTTAATTCCACCGCATGAGAGATAATCTGCGCCGTCACTTCCCGGTACATAATGACAGCCGTATTTGCGTTATCCGCTTCCACCAGATTTCCGGCGGAGAGTTCTGTCAGGTCGTCCCAATAATCCCGATAAGTAACATTCGCATCCCCGGTTTCATCCACAATTCCGATTTTGGAATAGTATTCCGCTATTTTATACAGGCGGCTCGCGCGGGTCCTCTGCTGCTCTGTCAGTGAATCCGACTGTGCTGCAATATCAAAATAACTCTTTGCGTTCTTTTTATTATTATCTCCCTCCAACTTGTAATAATAGGCAATGCCCGCTTCATAACAGAACTGCGCATATCCCTCCTCATTATTCTCGCTGAACACCACCTCATTATTTTCGCTTCCGTTTCCATACTCGTTAAGAATCATCCTCAAATCTTCACTTTCTGACGCGGAAAATGTATCGTCATCCAGATATCCTTCCTCCAGAAGGTTCAGATATGCTTCCTCCCTGGAAGGATCCAGATTGATTGCTTTGTGATAATTTTCAAGTTCTTCCGATTTCGTGACCGCTCCTGACGCCGCGCTCATATAATACTCGTATGTACTGTTTGTAGTCGTAAGTTCCAACGTATGAAAAACGACCGCTCCAGCGCCGAATACCGCCGCCAGTGCTGCCGGAATCATAAACTTGCGGAATTTTGATATCTGTTTTTTCCTGTAAGCGATGTCTACTTCCCAGAAATGCTCCAGATCGTACAGAAGCTCCGCACAGGTCTGATACCGATCCGCCGGATTACCCTGCGTGCACTTTAATATGATTGCTTCCAATCCTGCAGACAGATTCGGATTCCACTGCCGGATGGGATACATCGCATATGGAGGTTCGCTCGGATTATGTCCTGTCACCAGATGGTACATGGTCGCCCCCAGACAGTAAATATCCGTCCGGGCGTCCGTCTGCCCATGACCGCCGTACTGTTCCGGCGCCGCATATCCCCTTGTGCCCAGACACGTCGTATCCTCCAGGCTTGCCGCCTTATATTCCCTCGCCGTACCGAAATCAAACAGCACCACATTTCCATCCGGCTTCAGCATCACATTCGACGGTTTCATATCCCGGTAAATAATCGCAGGCTTCCTGGAATGAAGATAGCCGAGCACATCGCACAATTGTTTTGCCCAGTCTATGACACTCTCCTCCGGCTGGGGCCCATATTCCTTTAAAATATCCTTGAGCGTTTTTCCCTCTATAAAATCCATTACAATAAGGAAGCTTCCCTCGCCGTCCAAAACATCGATAATACTCGGCAGATTCGGATGATCCAGGCGTTTCAGCATGTCCGTCTCCACAATCAGCCCCTGCTTTACAACCTCAAAATCCTGTACGCCGTCCTTCCGCACCTCTTTGATTGCCCATGTCTTGTTCGCGCGCTCATTTATCGCCATATAGACAACGCTCATGCCGCCCTGTCCGCATTTATTCAATATCCTGTATTTTCCATCTACCAGCGTTCCTATTTCCAGCATATTTTTTCTCCTAATCGCAGCGGATCAATACCGCCGAGATATTGTCTGTTTCTTTTCTGTATTTATCCAAATCGGTCAGGTATACCAGCCCCTCCCGCATAGCGTCTTCACTCAGCAGTCGGTATGGGCTCAGATACTGATACATTTCCTCTCCTGTAATCACATGGCGGAATCCGTCGCTGCACAAAAGGAAAATGCATCCCGGAAGAATACTTCCCGTATAAAAATCCGGCTCTATCACCTCAGACGCCCCTACGCACTGAAGCAGGACATTTCTTCTGGAATCTTTTCTGGCTTCCTCCCATGTCATACGTCCCGCGTCCATCTCCCTCTGGATAAATGTCTGATCTTTTGTGATCTGTTCCAGGCTGTCCCTCAACAGATACACTCTGGAATCTCCCACATTCGCTATATAATATACATGGTCGACGATCAGCAAAACGACCATGGTCGTTCCCATATTTATGTGCGCCGCATGTCCATATGAACTGATCCTCCGATTAACCCGGTAAATCAATTCTTTCCAGTTTTTCCTTAATACATCTATACTTAATCCCTGATATAACAATTCAGGAAATTCTTTTTCAAACCATTCGGAGAGATATCTCACCATCGTCGCGCTTGCAAGTTCCCCTTTGGAAAGTCCTCCCATACCGTCACAGACTACGGCAAGGCATACCTTGCCGTAGTCTGTCTGTGCAATCTTTACCAAAACGGAATCCTGATTTGTTTTTTTCTTTATTCCCACATCTGTGTGTGCCGCTGTCTTAAAATTCATATTGCTTAACCATCCCGTAGTTTCCGGTATTTTGCTTATAGACGGAAATCAAATTCCTCATCAGCCAGTTTGATTTTATCTCCTGGATTTAACTGTACCTCCTGACCCGGATTGATCTTGTTTCCATTTACAAATGTATAATTGGTAGAATTATTATCAACGATAAAGTAACTTCCGCCCCGGCAGATAATATTCGCATGTTTCCTGCTGACCGAACTGTTATCCGGAATGCAGAAGTCAACCTTTGCCCGCTCCTTGCCAATGATATAAAGCGGTTTTGTAATCCTTGCCGACTCTCCGTTTTTCTTTCTGATAATAGTTGCCGCCGGCTGTCCGGCTCCATATCCCAATACGCTGGTCTCTCCTGCTCCTCCGCCCAGCACGCTGGTCTCTCCTGCCCCGCTGTCCACAGGCATAGCGCCCATATACTGCGGCGTCGGCGGCGGCGTCGGCCTGGACTGCTGCTGATTTCCCGGCACATTCTGCGGATTGAATGGCTGCGGCGGTATCTGCCCCGGCATTCCGCCCGGCATATTTCCTTTATTCTTTTTCTTTTTGCCCGTTACTGCCACTGCCACAATGACGATCACTACGGCCGCTGCCGCCGCAGCGCCGATAATAATAATCAGCATTTTATTATCAGAAGCTTCTGTTTCTTCTTCTTCCGGCTCCACTACCGTGCTGGCCGGGACTGTCTCAGGTTCTGCGGATAAAGTTTCCTGTTCCTGCGTCTCTTCCGGTACGGGTTCCGTCACAGCTTCCCCTGTTTCGGGCGTATCTGTACTTCCGTCCGCAGCCTCGTAAACGATGCCGAGCGCATCCAGGATTGCCCTGACGTCATTGATTGCAATTGAATAATAGTAATTACTTGAATCGTCGCCGTTATACATTGTGTTGATCCCAACCACAGCGCCGTTCGCATCTACAAGCGGTCCGCCTGAATTGCCATGTCCGAGACTTGCGTCGTGAAGCACATAACTGTATCCGCTGATTTCCATAACCTTTCCTACTACGCCGCTGGTCACGGTAACGTCGCTGCTGGAATATACCGTACTGCTGTCAGCGTTTGTCGTAGCTCCCGGGAATCCCAGCGCATAGATGGTCTGCGCGTCCACCAGCGAGCTGCTGTCGGCAATCTTTAACGGCGTACGGTTATAAATCGTCTGCTCCAGATCGAGGATCGCAAAGTCCGCGTCCCTGGAACCGTTGACGTATGTAGCGGAGACAGGCACGTCCCCCTGCACAATAACCCTGATCTGCAGATCGAGGTTATTTGTGTTGGAAAAATCAACGCCAAACATCTCTGTGAAAACATCCACATCATCATTGGCTATCGTAATAACATGATAATTTGTGATCACTGTCTTCGCCCCTGATGACGCTCCAACCAGGAAGCCGCTCCCGGACTGGAGAATATGCTCGTTGCCGGATTGATCGACATATATAAGCTGAATCTGCAGGACTCCCTGTTTTGCTTCCGCGACCGCCGTTGACGCCGACGCGCCGCTCTCCGATGCGAATGCAGTGATCCCGTTTGCCAGCAGCAGACATACAACCGCAATCAAAGAAATAATCTTTTTCAGTGAAATCTTTCTTTTCTTTTGTTTCATAACACAGTCTCCTTTTTTCCTATTTTTTTAATCTTTCTGTCATGACTCCAAAAAATCTCAATTACATTTTACACTTATTTTTACCTGTAGTCAATTTTTATTTTACTATTAGTATTTTTTTTCTGATAAATACCCTATATTATTCATATATATGTAACATATATCTCCAAGATTGAAATGCTTTGCAAAAACAGGAAGTGCTTTTATGACCGACTACACAGTAAATCCAACTGCAATTGGGGAAAGAATACGCGCACTGCGTCTGAAGCAGAACAAAACACAGTCTTACTGGGCGGACATGCTGTTTATCTCGCCCTCCTATCTGTCGCTGATTGAAGATGGTAAACGAATCCCAAAATTAGAAGTTTTAATTCAATTGGCAAGAGTCGGGGGAGTGTCTTTGGACTATCTCGTTTTCGGAGACGACACGGTTATGGATTCCGTCCAGCTGACCCTGGACAGGCTTCGTACGGATTATTCTGACGGAAAACTATTGCAGGCGCTTCGCGTTGCGGAATATTTTTTAAGAGCATCTGCGACAGATGATACAGATTTAAAGATTTAAAGATTTAAAGATTTAAAAATTTGAAGGAAATTTGATAACAAAACAACGGTACAGCCGTTCCTGACTGTACCATTATTCTGTTTTTTTCTTAATATCGAATTATATTTTTAGTAAATCAGCGTTTTTTCTGTTGCGTCCGGATCCTAATCCCTGAAGAATGCCACGCCGGACTCGAAAATCTTCATATCCTGATCGCCGTAAATATTGATTGCGACTCCGTCGCCCCGGCGCTCGGAATGCGCCATCTTGCCAAGCACACGCCCGTCCGGGCTGGTAATTCCCTCAATCGCCGCATAGGAACCGTTGACATTCCATTCCTCATCCATGGTCGGCATACCGTTTTCGTTGACATACTGGGTCGCCACCTGCCCGTTTGCAAACAGCTTATCCAGCCACTCTTTCCCTGCAACAAAACGACCCTCACCGTGGGATGCCGGATTTGTGTAAACCCTGCCAAGCTCTGCCTGTGCAAGCCACGGGGATTTATTGGTCACAACCTTTGTATAGACCATCCTGGAAATATGACGTCCGATGGTATTGTAAGTCAAAGTCGGCGAATCAGCGGAACCGTCCTGAATCTGTCCATACGGAACCAGCCCCAGCTTAATCAATGCCTGGAAGCCGTTGCAGATACCAAGGCAAAGTCCGTCTCTCTCATTTAACAGACGCTCTACCGCTTCTTTCATCTTCGCATTGCGGAATGCTGCCGCAAAAAATTTCGCGCTTCCCTCCGGCTCATCACCTGCGGAAAAGCCGCCCGGGAACATGATAATCTGCGCCTGCTCAATCGCCTTTTCAAATATTTCCACCGAATCGCGGATATCCTCTGCATTTAAGTTCTTAAATACTTTTGTGACTACATTTGCCCCCGCGCGCTCAAAGGCTTTTGCGGAATCATACTCACAGTTCGTGCCCGGAAATACCGGAATAAATACATTCGGTTTCGCAATTTTATTCCTGCAGATATAAATATCCTTTGTGTCATAAAGGTTTAATGGAAGCTCTGTCGTATCTTCACCCGCGCGGGTCGGGAATACCTTTTCCAGAGTGCCCGTCCATGCGCCGATTGCCTCGTCCATAGAGATTTCCACATCTCCATAACGGAATACTGCTTCCCCGAGGACGGAACCCACAATGGATACATTGGCGCGAAGCCCTGCCTCCTCCATTGCCGCCTTCACCGCATCGGTATCCTCCGGCGCCGCTTCCGCAGCCAGATTACCAAATCCCGGCGCAAATGCCGCTTCCGCTTTCAGGCAGCCGCGGATAGATACCCCCAGCTTATTCCCGAACGCCATCTTGCTGACTGCCGCCGCAAGTCCCTTGGAATCCAGCGCATAGACTGAAACCAGTTTTTTATCCTGAATCAGACGATATACCACATCATAAAGTTTCATGACTTTCTCATAATCCGGTAAGTCATACTTATCTTTGTCGATGGTGAAATACATCAGTTTATTTCCGGCTTTCTTTAATTCCGGTGTGATGATATCCTGCTCTTTTGCCACATCCACAGCAAAGGAAACCAGGGTTGGCGGCACATCAATATCGTTAAACGTGCCGGACATGGAATCTTTTCCGCCGATGGACGGCAGGCCAAAGCCAAGCTGTGCATTGTAAGCGCCGAGAAGCGCCGCAAACGGCTGGCTCCAACGGGACGGTTCCTCGCTCATTCTGCGGAAATACTCCTGGAAGGTGAAACGGATCTTCCTGTAATCACCGCCTGCTGCCACAATCCTGGAAACGGATTCCAAAACGGCATAAACTGCACCGTGATACGGGCTCCAGCTTGACAGATACGGGTCAAATCCATAGCTCATCATCGTCACGGCGTCGCACTTCCCTGTCATAACCGGAACCTTTGCCACCATGCTCTGCGTCTCGGTAAGCTGATATCTTCCGCCATAAGGCATATATACGCTGCCCGCGCCGATGGAGCTGTCAAACATCTCCACAAGACCTTTCTGGGAGCAGACGTTCAGATCCTTTAAGGTATCCAGCCATGCCGCCTTAACATCATTGTTTTTCAAATCCTCCGCAACTGCATCCAGCGCAATTTTGTCCAGATAATTATTTTCCTTTGACGGTATATCGACAAGCACGGACGTCTCCTGATGCGCCCCGTTTGTATTGAGGAAAGCGCGGGAAATATTCACAATTTCTTTGCCTCTCCAAATCAGTACGAGCCTCGGCTCCTCGGTTACTTCCGCCACGGCAACCGCTTCCAGGTTTTCTTCCCTGGCATACGCCAGGAAAGTATCTACATTTTCCGGTGCGACGACAACTGCCATACGCTCCTGGGACTCGGAGATGGCAATTTCCGTACCGTCCAGACCCGCATATTTCTTTGGCACCCTGTCAAGCTGTACGCGAAGTCCGTCCGCCAGCTCGCCAATCGCCACGGACACGCCGCCGGCGCCGAAATCGTTGCATTTCTTGATAATATGGCTGACCTCCTCGCGGCGGAATAATCTCTGCACTTTGCGCTCTGTCGGCGGATTTCCCTTCTGAACCTCCGCGCCGCAGGTATCAATGGAAGACGTCGTATGCGCCTTGGAAGAACCTGTCGCACCGCCGCAGCCGTCACGTCCGGTACGCCCGCCGAGCAGGATGATGATATCTCCCGGATCAGAAGTCAATCTCTGTACCGCACGTCTTGGGGCAGCGCCCAAAACAGCCCCTATCTCCATACGTTTCGCCACATAATCCGGATGGTACACTTCTTTTACAAATCCGGTTGCCAGACCGATCTGATTGCCGTAGGAACTGTATCCTGCCGCCGCGGAACGCACGATTTTCTTCTGGGGCAGCTTTCCTTTCAGCGTATCTTTCACGGATACCGTCGGGTCTGCCGCGCCGGTTACACGCATTGCCTGGTATACATAGGTACGCCCGGACAACGGATCGCGGATCGCTCCGCCAAGACAGGTCGCAGCGCCGCCGAACGGCTCTATCTCTGTCGGATGATTATGCGTCTCATTTTTAAAGTTAATGAGCCATTCCTCCGTCCTGCCGTCCACTTCCAGGGGAACTACGATACTGCAGGCGTTGATTTCATCGGACTCCTCCTGATCCTGCAATTTTCCCTCTTTTTTCAGTTTCTTCATCGCCATCAGGGCAAGGTCCATCAGGCAGACAAATTTATCATCTCTGTCCTTATACAGCTCTGCATAAGTTTCTTTGTAGCTCTCATAGGTTTTCCGGATCGGCTCCAGATAATAGCCGTCCTTAAACTGCACGTCCTTCAATTCCGTAGAAAATGTCGTGTGGCGGCAGTGATCGGACCAATAGGTATCCAGCACGCGGATTTCCGTCATCGTCGGATCCCTGTGCTCATCTTTGGAAAAATAATTCTGAATATGCAGGAAATCTTTAAACGTCATTGCCAGATTCAAAGAATCATAAAGCTCTTTTAACTGTGCTTCCGGCATGGAAATAAAACCGTCAAACACAATGACATCCGCCGGCTCATCAAAGTTCTGGACTAACGTCTCCGGCTTTTCCAGTCCGGTCTCGCGGGAATCCACCGGATTAATGCAGTGGGCCTTAATCGCTTTCAACTGTCCGTCGCTGACTTCCCCCTCGATCACATAAGTCGTTGCGGAGCGGATAATCGGTTCCTCTTCCTCGTTCAGCAGCTTCACGCACTGTTCCGCGGAATCCGCCCTCTGATCAAACTGTCCCGGCAAAAACTCCACGCTGAAGCATTTTGCGCCGTTTAGTTCAAAGGCTTCCTCATAGACATCATCCACCGGAGGCTCTGAGAACACGCTCACCAGGGCTTTCTTGTAGGTGCTGTCGGAAATATTTTCCACATCATAACGGATCAGGACACGCACTCCCGTGACCGTCTTAATTCCGAGATAGCTCTTAATCTCGGCATATAACTCCTTTGCTTTTACAGCAAACGCCTTTTTCTTCTCTACATAGACTCTGCGTACACCACTCATATCGATTCCTCCATTTTTTATAATCTGCCCAAAACCGGGATCTTTTTATACTTTGCTGTTTCCAGTATAACCGAATCTGTTCAATTAGAAAAATTAATATGTTTAATCTATTTTATAAGTTTATCTAATTTCTGGTTGACAATCGGGACACTCCTCCCATATACTGAATATCAGAAGGAGGAAAACATGGATATTAATTACGAATTATACAAAGTATTTTATTATGTCGCCACAACCTTAAGCTTTTCCGAGGCAAGCAGACATTTATTCATCTCCCAGTCAG
>CAZGMH010000003.1:0-46106 GCA_964526765.1 uncultured Eubacterium sp. | reverse complement strand
TTCGAATTTTTCAAGGTTGTGTCACTGTTCAGTTATCAAGGTTCTTTCGCTTGTCGCTCTCTTGTGCAGCAACTTTTGCACATTACCACATTTTTTTCTCATCGTTAACTACTTTTTACAATTTTTTCAAATTTCCCAAGCAGTCATTTGCAACAGCTTTAGTATAATATCATCTGCTTTATTATTTGTCAACCGTTTTTTTAAAAAATTTCGTTTGTTGAAAAATTTCGTTTGTTTTCTCAGATTTTATAGGTATGAGAAGTTTTGTGTTTTTTCACCAACGATATCGCTGCCGCCATCGTCACGAAACCGATCGCATGATAAATATTTTCAAACTACTTCTTCTGCGTCAAGCCCTGTTGTACTCATCTCAAAATTCTCCTCTTATGTAAATTCGCCTTTGCAGCCGCTCTGCCGCTTCGCTTTATACAAACACCTTAAACGTATTCTGCAAAAGCTCCATTAAGAAATTCTTCTCATAGAGCGTCCGAAGAAACGCACTCTCCGCTACCATATCCATCAGTTGCTTTCCTATATCCGAATTACTAAATGTAGTTATAATAAGGAAGAAAATCCACACGGTAATGAGTCCCTCTACCAACCCCAATAACAATCCAAGAATTCGATTAAGCCCGCCGATCAGCGGAATATAGTTCACGATATCCAGCGCCCGCATTAAGATCTGCAGGCATATCAGGACAATAATCCAGGTAACAATAAAGGAAATGATGTTCATGACCAGGTTCGCCACGAATTTCGGTACATAGTCATAAAAATTCTCCGCCGCCAGCTCCAGGTATTTTTCCTTCGTATTGTTATTTAAAATCATTTCTTCCAGAAGCCCGGGCAAATCCAGGCTCTCCAATATTTTTTGCGCGTCGCTCTCATTTACTATCGCCGCCTGCTTTTGCGCATTTGCCGTATCATCTTCCTTTTCGGTCACGCTCTCCTGTGTTTCTGACGCCTCCCCGGGCGCCTGCGTTGTCTCCTGCTGCGTCGCCTGAATCTCCCCGTCTGCATCCCCGGAGGTTTCTTTTATGGAAAAGGTTCGCTCACATTTCTCCAGGACATACTCATAAACCGGCGTACGCTCTTCCAAAAACTCCGATACATAAGGGCTCAGAAAAGACACCAGCGCCAGGGAAATTACCAGGGAGAGCATAGATGCCAGCCCCTTTGACAGTCCTTTGCGGTATCCTCTCAGCATGAAAATCGCTAAAATAATAATTACAATGATTGATAACAGATTCATATGTCCCCTTCTACTTTAACTGAATCCAATCGGTACTATCCAACGTAACAATTCTGTATTTCCGGCTTCCGGCAGCCTGAACGACCTCCACGATCTGCTTCTCATACTGCGCAGAAAACTTTTTCTTGCCGCTGATCGTGTAAATCTCAATTGTGCTGCTGTTGTAAATGATGATTTCCTCATCGCTTACCTTTATGTCGCTATATTCCATATTGAAATATTTCGTCATACTTTTGCTGCCATTGCTGCGGTATAGCTGCAGCTTGTATTTGTACTGCCCTTTCTCATCATCGCTGGCTGTCACGATCCCGACGGATGCATCATCACAAAACGCGCTGATAATTTCCTGGTCAATCTCAATGGTGCTTTTCTCTTCGGGAACCTGCCTGCCACTAAAAAAAGTCAACCCGTCATCCCGGAATGCAACCGCATATTTGCTGCCAAGAAATTTCACCTCGGGAACAATATGCCCTTCATATTCTACGCTGTTGACCAGATAATCCAGTTGTGCCTGTCCCACCGAAGAAAAGTTATAAAAGGCAACCCGTGATTTTACATCGTTCTTATCCGTACACAGGTAAGAAACCATCAGTTTCTGCCCGTCGGAAGAAATTGCAACGTCCAGCGGATAACCCATTTCCCCCATCGAGGTTTTATTGGTCACCAGGAGGTTCCCCTGCGTGTCATACATATTCACCCAGGTCGTCTCCCCGTCTTCCAGCACCGCCGCAACCGTTCCCTGGCTTGCCACCCGGACCTTTACTAAGGTATATTCCACTTCAAAATTGCCCAGGAGCCCTTTATCGTTAAAAACATAGACGTCGCTTCCCCTCTGGTCGCCCACTACCACGGTCGCCCCGCAGGAATCCACCAGCAGGCTCTGCATGTTAAAGGTGGTATTCCACTGCACCTCGTCATTGTCATTTACGCAGGTCACCCCATTGGGATTGCATTTTAAAGTACGTCCTTTTTTCACCCTCACGTATTCCGTCACGGCATCATCAGAGCGTTCCACACTGTTTATCACCGAATAGTGATGGAACACTCTGACGTAATTATAAATAGTAAGCCCCGCCAGCAGCAGCAAAATCACGCTTCCTATTATGATATATTTTAAGCGCACTCTCATCTGGTGGAGCCTCAGCTTCGCCGATAAATCCCTCATTTCCTCATTCTGCACGTTCCGTCTGGATTTCTCTTTTATCCTGTCGATTGCGCTTCCCGCCTTTGCCCTGCCTGCGGACAGGAAGGCAGTGCCGGGAATTTTCCATTTTGTAAACTTCATTCCTGATACTCTCACTTATTTTCAAACATCTCTGGTACTTCTTACGTCCTATACATCTTATCATGCCCAACTCCATTATGGAAGTAAAATTTTCTGTCCCGGAAGAATCGTATTTTCATCTGAGATACCGTTGAGCGAGCAAATTTCCGTTACTTTTTCCAGGCTGCCGTAATACATTTCACTGATGCCCACAAGCGTATCGCCGACTTTGACGGTATAGGATGCCCGCGGCGCCGCGGATGCCGTCTCAGCCGCTTCCTGCTCTTCTATATCTGTTCCCTCTGTCTGGGGATCGCTCTCCTCCTGCACCCCCATAACCCCCAACGTACTCTCCGCCATGTCCTCTGTGATATCTGCCGCCTGTTCCTGTGACTGGCTGTCGTCTGCCGTCTGCTCATCATCTGCCGCTTCTGCGGAAGCCGTTTTTGCTTCTCCTTCTGAAGTTTCTTCTATATGTAACATGACCTCCGCCGTATCGCCGACATCATCCGTCACATATTCCCGCTGGCTGTCTACATTGTTGGTGAGCCTGGCGAGGCTTTTCTCTACCTCTTTCATTCTGTCATAATTGTAAATCATCGTGATGCCAAGCGCCATCACCATCATGACCATAAATCCACCCGCAAGGTAACCAAGCCTACCCTGCCTGAATACCCGGCGCCAGTCTGTTTTGGGAGCCGCTTCTTCCGCGACCGGCTGCGGCTTTTTCTCTGCCGCTTTCTCCTGTTTTTCCTTTTTTATCTGCTGTTTTTTACTTTTTATGATCCTGCGGAAATTTTTTATCGCGTCATCTTTTATCTCTGTCTCCTCGTCCACTGATTTCCCTTCATTGACGGAAATCAAAAATTCCTGCATCATGGTATTTTTATCATAATAAATGTAATACCCCGGCTGTTCTGTCAATATCCCCTCTTCCATCATAAACACTGATGTTTCCTCCTCCTGCAGGTCCCTCACCAGCAGGATCTGTTCATCTCCCGGAAATTCCCGCTCGAAAATTTCCACAATATCTCTTGTCACAACAAAAGGCGACTCCTCCGATGACAGGAACCACCCTATTACTCTTTTCCCGCCAAAGTATTTCCCCATTTTCTCCAGAAGTTCTTCCCTTGCGGAATCATCCATATAAAAGCTGTCAATTTCCAGCGCCCCATCAGCAAAAATATAGGGGCATGCGTCCTTCTCTCGTACTTCCCCAAAAAGAATCGCTTTTCCCGGCTTTCCCTCCGCAGCCAGGCGGTTTAAGTAAGTTACTACATAATCTTCCACGTATATTTTCTTTTCTCCGCTTCCATCCCCTATCTGCCGGATATTTTTAGGAAGCTTCCAGCTTTGTTTCGATTCTGACATATCTATACTCACTCCTTTTTGGATTCAGAATAACATAGTCTCTCTGCAGAATTTAGCAAAACAAAACCCAAAACAAAAGATTTCTTCGACAAATACCGCTGTATAAGATTAAAATTTCCGGTTAGACTTTTGTTTAGTACTGAAAACCGTTTTCCCGCATAAATTTATATATAGTAAAAAAAGGAACCGCGCCCTATGATAGCCACTTCACCTTCCAGGACACATTACATTGACGGAAAATTGAAAATTGCCCCGAAATTGCTGGCTGAACAACTGGCACGTCTGTTATCTGAGCTCTGCCCTCCGAATATCGATCCCGTATTCGTCTGCATCGGAAGCGACCGGGTAACCGGCGACAGCCTCGGGCCTCTTGTGGGTACCTCCCTTTATCATTCTGAACTGTTCCCCTACCCTGTATACGGCACTCTGGATTACCCCATCCATGCCCTGAACCTGCGCGACGCCATGCGCTTTATCAAGAGCAGTCATCCGCGCAGCCCTGTCATCGCAGTTGACGCTTCCTTAGGCGCCAAACGCCATCAGCATTATATCACCGTCTCCACCGGCAGTATCTGCCCCGGAGCAGGCGTTGACAAAAAACTGATGGAGGTCGGCGACATCTCCATCACCGGTATTATCAACATCAGCGGACAGTATTCACAGATGATTCTGCAAAGTACCCGCCTTTCCACCGTCATTACGCTGGCGGACTGCATCTCACAGGGGATTATGCTGGCGTGCCGGGCAGAATAGGCAAAAGAGGATAGATACGCGCTAGAAAAGGACCGCTGCAGCTTTTGCAGCGATCCTTTTCTATTATTTCAGCGCTTTTTTCATTTTGGCTTTTGAAATATACTTCAGATCAGAAAATGCTTTTGGGTTGGAAGTGTTAAAAGCTTTTTTCAGCTTGCTGGTGTATGTCTTCTTGCTGACGCTTTTCCCGTTCCATTTATATTTTGCTTTTCCGTTTACATACTCTATGTTTGCAATTGCCGTGCGCTTCAGTGTTCCATTTTTCAGCTTATACACTTCATTACTCTGCGAGCCCGTTCCTCCCAAAAGAGAAGCATCCATAATCTTACCCTTCCTTGGTATGTACGTAAGCGAGCCCCTGTAACCGCCTACACTTGCCACTCCATCCGTAAACGTTTTTGTAACCACCTTTTTCCCGTCGTAGTAGCAGATGATATAATTATTAATGACTCCATACTTCTTATTGCAGTAAAATCCAACCAACTCTGAAATATTGTCCCCGTCAAGGTCAACCAGGCAATATTTCTTATAAGCAGACGGCGCGCTCTTCACCAGCCAGTTATAATACGCCTTGTATACCTTCTTTTTGCTTGCCGCCTGTATGCTCATAGACGGTAAAAGCGCCGCAATCAGGGCAATCACAAAAAATCTTACAATACTTTTCCTCATAGCTTATCCTCCTTCAGGCAAAACCTATTTCCACGCTTTGATCTTATTGTAAATTCCCTCTGCATCGAGTCCGTATTTGTGGAGCAGGGGAACTGCCGCCCCGGATTCTCCAAACACATCGTTCATACCGATGCGAAGCACCGGTGTCGGAGCCTGTTCAGAGAGTGCTTCACACACTGCGCCGCCCAGTCCGCCGATAATGGAATGTTCTTCTACCGTCACAACTTTTCCGGTCTCTTTTGCTGCTGCCACAATCAGTTCTGTGTCAAGCGGTTTGATTGTATGGATATTGATAACCTTTGCTTCGATTCCATCTGCCGCAAGCTTTTCTGCCGCCTGCAGGCATTCCGCTACCGGAAGCCCGGTCGCCACGATAGTAAGGTCTTTTCCTTCGCGAAGCACTACGCCTTTTCCGATTTCAAACTGATAATCCTCCCGATCATTGATTACCGGTACTGCCAGACGCCCGAATCTTAAATAAACCGGCCCTTCATATTCCACTGCCGCTTTTACCGCCGCTTTTGCTTCCACATCATCAGACGGACAGATCACAGTCATACCCGGAATCGTTCTCATCAGCGCGATATCCTCGTTGCACTGATGGCTGGCGCCGTCTTCCCCTACAGAGATCCCCGCATGGGTCGCGCCGATCTTTACATTCAGATGCGGATATCCGATCGAGTTGCGAACCTGTTCAAAGTTACGTCCCGCTGCAAACATAGCGAAAGAACTGATAAACGGAATCTTTCCGGTGGTTGCCAGCCCTGCCGCAATGCCGGTCATGTTGCACTCTGCGATACCGCAGTCAATGTGGCGCTCCGGAAATACTTTCTTAAAAATGCCTGTCTTCGTAGCTGCCGCCAGGTCAGCGTCCAGAACAACTACATTGGGATTTTCTTTTCCTACTTCCACCAGGGCGTTTCCGTAACTCTCTCTGGTCGCAATTTTCTTTACTTCTGACATAACGCTTCACCTACTTTCTCTAAATCTGCCATAGCCACCGCATACTGCTCATCGTTCGGAGCCGTGCCGTGCCATGCTGCCTGTCCCTCCATGAAGGAAACTCCCTTGCCCTTCAATGTCTTCATGATAATTGCCGTCGGCATGCCCTTCGTCTCTCTCGCCTCTTTAAAAGCTGCCGCCAGTTGGTCAAAATCATTTCCATCGGCAACATTGATTACATGGAAATTGAATGCCTCAAATTTCTTATCGATCGGATACGGGCTGCATACGTCCTCGATCTTACCGTCGATCTGAAGTCCGTTGTTGTCCACGATCACTACCAGGTTATCCAGCTTTCTGTGGCCTGCAAACATTGCCGCCTCCCATACCTGTCCTTCCTGAATCTCGCCATCGCCGAGCAGAGTATAAACCCTGTAATCCTCTTTGCTCAATTTTGCCGAAAGCGCCATACCTGCCGCTGCGGAAATCCCCTGTCCCAGGGAACCGCTGGACATATCCACTCCCGGAATATACTGCATGCACGGATGTCCCTGCAGATAAGAGCCAAGCTTACGCAAAGTCATCAAATCCTCTACCGGGAAAAATCCTCTGTGTGCCAATGTGGAATACAATCCCGGAGCCGTATGTCCTTTGGATAACACAAAACGGTCTCGATCCGGTTTTTTCGGATCCTTCGGATCAATATTCATCTCTTCAAAATAAAGGTATGTAAATACTTCTGTTGCCGACAGGGATCCTCCCGGATGACCTGCTTTTGCGCTGTGCACTGCCGTTACGATCCCCTTGCGGATCTCGTTCGCAGTTTTCTGTAACTCTAACTTATTCATGTCGCCCTCCTGATTTTTTATAACAAAGACTCTGCCTTTGCCTAAAGTATAACATATTTCCTTTGCGATCTTCAACAACTCAACCGCTACAATTTCATAATTTTTGCGAATTTTAACCTTCTTTTGGCATACTATAGCTCCACTCTTCCCTCCAACGCACGCAAAAGCGTTACCTGGTCGATATATTCCAGGTCGCCGCCGACGGGAACCCCGCTGGCGATCCTGCTGACCTTTACGCCGATGGGTTTAATCAGCTTGCTGATGTACATTGCCGTCGTCTCCCCCTCCAGGCTGGAATTCGTGGCAATAATCACTTCTTTCACATCGCCCTGCAGGCGCTGTATCAGCTCTTTGAGTTTGATATCGTTGGGTCCAATCCCCAGCATGGGGGAAATTGCTCCGTGCAGCACATGATAAACGCCCTCGTATTTCCCTGTTTTCTCATATGCCGCCAGATCTCTGGTATTCTCCACAACCATGATGGTTGCCGCATCCCGCTTCGGATTGCTGCAGATGGGGCACAATTCACTGTCTGTCAACGTATAACACTGTTTGCAGTACCGCACATTCTCCTTTGCCTGCAGAATCGCTTCCGATAATCCCCGCACCTCTTCGATCGGGCGGTTGACAATATGAAACGCCAGGCGCTGTGCCGATTTTGCCCCGATCCCCGGCAGTTTCGACAATTCTTCGATTAATCTGCTTATATGACTGCTATAATAATCCATTAGAACGGAAGCCCTCCGCCCATGCCGCCAAGTCCGCCTGTCAATTTTGACATCACTGCTGAGGATTCCTCCTCCACCTTCCGAAGCGCTTCATTGGTAGCTGCCATGATTAAATCTTCCAGCATTTCAATATCGTCCGGGTCCACAGCTTCCTCCTTCAGAGAAACCTTCGTCACCTCTCTTTTGCCGGAAATCGTCACCTCTACTACGCCGCCGCCTGCGGCTGCCGTAAACTCTTTCTCTTCCAGTGCGCGCTGGTTCTCCTCCATCTGCTTCTGCATTTTCTGCGCCTGCTTCATGAGATTATTCATATTCCCCGGAATTCCTCCTCCCGGGAACCCTCCACGCTTTGCCATATTGAAATCCTCCTTTTCTTTATTTAAAACCTCTCTATCGGTGAATCATCTACTTCTACCGTCACGCCATGTATCTGCCGGCGGATTTTCTCATCCACCGTAATATCTGCCAGTTTTACGCCCGATGCTGCTGAATCTGCTGCCAACGCCATCCTCACCTCGACCTGCTTGCCGATCTTAGCCGCAATAATCTGCTCCAAAAGCGTTTTGCTCTCATCGTCCTTTATATAACGCTCTCCCTGAAAATCCGGGAACACCACATATAGTTTTAAATCATCCCCGTTTGTATTGTATTGCGGCTTTGCCCCATAGAGCACCATCTTCAGCCTGCCTGAAGTCTCCGCCACAATGCTTTGCCATATGGACACAATCCTCTGCAGATCCTCCGGAGCCGGTTTCTCTGCCTTTTGTTCCGTGCCGCCCTCTTCCAAAGCCGCCATGCCCTGGCTCTGTGCAGCCCCCGGCAGGATGGTCATTCCGCCTGCCAAAGCCGCCTGCGGCTGTACGGTCAAAACGCCCTCTTCCAGCTTTTTTTCCAGGCTGCGAACTCTTTCCAGGAGCGACACCGTATCCGTCTCCATCTCGGGGCGGCACTGCTTAATCAGCGCGACCTCCAATGCAAGGCGTTTCGAGGTTTCGTACCTCATCTGATTCGATAATTCAGAAAAAATACGGATATAACGCATCAGGGTATCCTCGCGTACCATCCCCGCCTCTTCCTGCAAAAGCTTCATATTGTCACTGGAAATATCCAGCACGTCCTCAATGTCGTCCGATGTCTTCAAAAGCAGAAGGTTGCGCAGATACCAGGTAAAGTCCGTCACAAACTGTCCCAGCTCCCGTCCCTGCATCACCAGCTCTTCCAGACACTGCATCAGCCCCGTCACATCTTTTTTGAGCATCAGGCGCAGCATCTTACTGAACACTTCTGTATCCACTGCCCCCAGCACATCCAGCACATGGTCATAGGTCAGCTTCTGTCCGAGATAGAAGGCAATGCACTGGTCAAGAAGGCTCAGCGCATCACGCATGGAACCGTCCGCCTTCCTGGCAATGTAGCGGATTGCCCGTTCTTCGACTTCTACCTCTTCTTCCCGCATCAGCTCCAGCAGGCGGTCCGTTATCGTCTGTATGGAAATGCGCTTAAAATCGTATCGCTGGCAACGCGACAGAATCGTAATCGGTATCTTGTGCACCTCTGTCGTCGCCAAAATAAAAATCACATAAGAAGGAGGCTCCTCCAGTGTCTTCAGCAGCGCATTGAACGCCCCGATAGACAACATATGAACCTCGTCAATGATATAGACCTTGTACCTGCCCTCGGTGGGCGAGTATGCCACTTCCTCACGGATCTCACGGATATTGTCTACGCCGTTATTTGATGCCGCGTCGATCTCTATGACATTCATAGAGCTCCCGTCGGCGATCGCCCTGCAGGACGCGCATTCATTGCACGGACTTCCATCCACAGGATGCTCGCAATTCACCGTTTTCGCCAGAATTTTTGCTATGGTGGTCTTCCCTGTTCCCCGCGTACCGCAGAAAAGATACGCATGTCCGATCCGGTCCGCTTTTATTTGATTTTTCAGTGTCTGCACAATAGCGTCCTGACCCTTCACATCTGCGAAGGAGTCAGGACGGAATTTGCGATATAAAGCGGTGTAAGCCATACTCTGCTCTCCTATCTAAATCTAGTCTCCAAAGCTGATTCCGATTAATTTTGCCTCTTTTACGATCTGGTCATCCGGGGAGACAGTCTTTAATTTTCCGGCCACATCTCCCAGCGGCACCTTCTTAGTCTTGCCATTTACAATACCAATCATGTACCCGTAATCGCCGTTTAAAATCGCCTTTGCTCCCGCCGCGCCTAATCTGGTAGACAATACGCGGTCATATGGACAGGGGCTTCCGCCGCGCTGCGTATGCCCGGGAACGGTTACGCGCACTTCCGTACCGCTCTTTTTCTGGATGGCTGCCGCGATCTCATAGGAAACAGACGGATGATGGCTGCCATTCTTCAGCGTCTCTTTTAAATCCTTTTTGCTCATAGCGCCTTTTTCTTTGGAAATCGCGCCTTCCGCCACCGCTATTACCGTAAAGCCTTTGCCCTGCTGCGTCCTCTTATCAATCGCCGCTATTACCTTATCAATGTCATACGGAATCTCGGGAATCAGGATAATATCTGCTCCGCCGGCAATTCCTGCGTACAGGCAAAGCTGCCCTACTTTATGTCCCATAATCTCTACGATAAATACACGGTTATGCGAGGATGCCGTCGTATGGATACGGTCAATCGCGTCTGTCGCAATATTTACCGCACTGTAGAAACCAAACGTCATATCCGTACCGTAAATATCATTGTCGATCGTCTTCGGCATATGGATAATATTCAGCCCTTCTTCCCGAAGGAGGTTCGCTGTCTTCTGTGTACCGTTGCCGCCCAGAATTACCAGTCCATCCAATCTCAGCTTATAGTAATTCTGCTTCATGGCTTCTACCTTGTCCAGTCCGTTTTCGTCCGGGACGCGCATCATTTTAAATGGCTGCCTGGAAGAACCGATAATCGTGCCGCCCTTTGTCAGGATACCGGAAAAATCCTTTGGAGTCAGCAGCCTGTAATCTCCATAGATCATTCCTTTGTAACCGTTGATAAAACCATAAACCTCCAGCTCCTTTACATTTTCAGACAACCCCTTTACAATGCCCCTCATAGTCGCATTCAGTGCCTGACAGTCTCCGCCGCTTGTCAGCAAACCAATTCTCAACATATCCGCATACCTTCTTCCTTCTCAAATAATAAACAACTACAACTGGTAGTTATAATATTTTTATTATACTACATTTTTCCTTCTATCTCAATAAAATTTTGCCTTTGTTTTCTGCTGCAAAATAATATTTTCGAGTTTTCTTTGACAGATACGGAGAAATTTGCTATACTGCAAAGCGTACCGGAACAAAAAGCCTTTGTTCCCAATCCGGAGAGTTGTCCGAGTGGTTTAAGGTGCGGCTCTCGAAAAGCCGTGTGGCTAATACCCACCGAGGGTTCGAATCCCTTGCTCTCCGCTTTTCTCAAAAGGGACTGCCGCGATATGCATTTATCTGAATTTCAGACATGCTGTTTTGCTGCAGGCCCTTTTACAGTCAAATTATGTAAATTACCGGAGGAATAGAATGGACGGCATTATTTTTGATGTAGACGGCACGCTCTGGGACTCTACCCCGGTTGTTGCCAAAGCCTACAACCGCATCATTGAAGAGAACACTGCTCTTCCTCTCCGCGTTACGCCGGATGATTTAAAAAAGCTGTTTGGAAAGCCGATGGATGAAATATTTGCATGCCTTCTCCCTTCGCTTTCAAAGGCAAAGCAGCAAAGACTTGCCGAAATGTGTTTTGATCAAGAGCATCTGGAGCTGGAAAAGATGCCAGGGACTCCCTATGAGGGGCTGGAGGAAACGCTGCGCGCCCTTTCGCAAAAATACCCGCTTTTTATCGTTAGCAACTGCCAGCGCGGATATATTGCATTATTTTTACGAAAAATGGGGCTTGGGCGCTATATCAAAGATCATCTCTGCTTCGGGCAGACCGGGACCGGCAAAGGACAGACCATTCTTCGGCTGATGAGGGAAAATCAACTTACCGCGCCTGTCTATGTGGGCGATACCCAGGGCGATGCCGACGCCTGTGCGGAAGCCGGAATTCCTTTTGTTTTTGCTGAATATGGATTTGGCTCCATAGAAGATGCGCAATATCGGATTGCGTCTTTAAAAGAACTGCAAAATTTGTTTGGATAAATATAGAAACAGCTTCGGATATAAATTCCAAAGCTGTTTTTTAGATCCATATACTTTTTTATCCACGCACCGCCCTTCGAATTCCCACCACGGACGTTACCTCTACAGTTAACTCAATCCAGGCACCCTCGCAACACACAGAAGGTTCTGCTTAGTGCTGCTCCATTCCTGACCTGACACGGTTCACAGATTCCTGTTGTGCAAGACCCAGACGTCAACGCCACTTATAGAAGGCAGCTCCACAAGAAGAAGCCCTCAGATTGGTATCACCCCTGCTGTAGCGGATTGCAGGTACAGGGCACCGCTATCTCCCCGGCTGCGTGGACAGCTTTCACTATAACCTGTTTTTACCCATTTGTCAATGAATTACTCTTCTAAAAACAGATTTCTCTATTGCACCTGCTGGCGCCGGATAAGGCAAAAACTTACGGCAAAGCCTGCCGCGCAGCACAGCACGCCGCACAATATCCATGCATTGCCCGGTATTATTCCGGCAAATTCCCGGATTGCCCGCCCCATAATTCCGAAAACGGAATGCGGCGCTTCTGTCATTGACTCATGAATCCTCGGTCCGCCGATCCAGCATACCATCCACAGCATCCAGAGTGCCCAAAATGCTTTTTTGCCAAACCTCATTACCAGCGCTCCGCACAAAATACCGACAATGGTAAGAGCGGCAGATGCCGGCACGCCAAATTTCAACAGGTAAGGAAGCAAATCCACCTCTTTCCCGAGTGTTGGATAGATTCTCATGCAAACTGCATTTTCTGCCATGCAGATAAGCGCCAGCAGACATACGAGCAACATATTTTCCAACACACAGACTATGAAATAGGACCAAAAGAATTCTTTTCTGGTGGAGCCCATGGAAACTTCCATGTTAAAATAAGACGGTATCGACACAGCTATGACAAACGTATAGATAAGCATGACCACGCACCCCAATACAGTACCGAGTGTAAAATACGATTCTACTGTTTTATCTGCCGCTACAATAAACCGCAATAGTATTGTCCCAAACAGGCTTCCTATCAGAACTGCCACTATTTCATACAAAAAGCTGTCCCACAACACTGAAATTTGTCTCTTCATCGCCTTCATCATCATTCACTCCCTTTATAAGCGCACTTCCAGCTTTTTTGTGCTTATTCTCAAAAAAATTCCCGCCATAAGATACAGAACTACACCTGCGGCAAACACCGGATAAAAATGAAAGCTCAGCCTCAGCAGTACTTCAAGCGCTTCTTTTCTTAAAACCATCCAGGCTCCGGCACAACCGCCGCATACCAGAGCGCAAATGGTTAATATCGTGACTCCCGCCTTTTTCCATCTCACAGCCACCACTGCTATTACGATGATAGCAGCGCTTTCCAGAAAAAGTCCTCCACCTAAAAGAGGAAGGATGCGCATTCCCGCTTCCGCTGCCTCTCCCGGAAGCAGCTTCCAGATAACCCCTGCCGCCGCAAGAAGTGCCAAAACAACAAGCGCCGTTGTAAGCCAGATACTCCCCGCAATCGCTTTTCTTGTGGAGTTCATGGACAGCAAAATCGAGAAATATAACTGAAAATACGAAGCCGTAACCATCATGATTACAATTGCCCCTGCTGCAATCAGCTGGAACGGAAGCATGGGAAGCTCTTCCAGCAGAACCCCGCCGATTCCCTGTCCCCCAATATTTATATCGCCAAATCCCAAAAACAAATTCATTACCAACGCGATTCCCAGCGACAGCCCCAGGCATTCCAGGAAATTGCGCCCCCAGAACCTTATCCCCCTCATCCCTGCACCTCCTCTCCGCAAAGCGCTACAAATACTTTCTGCAGGCTGGGTTTCTGCACACTGATATCATAGCCCTGCAAAATACTCTGTCCCGGCTGCAATAAAACAGTTACTCCTTTGCTGCGCCCCAAAGTCTGGGAATGATGTGTCTCCAGAAACGCCGTCGCCTTGTCCACTTCCTCCGCACGCCCGCTGATATGAAAGCTCCGCTCCAGCAGTTCTTCCGTCTGCTCTTTAAGAAGAATCCTCCCCTGATCCACGATAATTACCTCTTCCAGAATATCGGATGCCTCTTCTATGATATGTGTGCTGACGACGAAGGTCCTGCCCGTTTCCGTAAACTCTTCTACCAGCAATTCATAAAATCTTTCCCTCGCTACGACATCCAGCCCGGCAACCGGCTCGTCAAGAAACGTAAACTCCGCTTTGCTGGCAAGCGCCACAATAATTGTTACCATAGAGAGCATTCCTTTCGAGAGCTTACTGATCCTTTTCTTTACATCCAGTCCAAATTCCGCCACTAACCGCTTTGCCAGCTCTTCATCCCAGTAGGGGAAATAGGTTCTGGCTATCCGCAGATATTCCTTCACTTTCATGGCGTTCACCGTATTCCCATTTACCTGGTTTAATTCCCTGGAAAAGCAGATGTGAGACAATACTTCAGGATTTTCCCACACTTCCTCCCCATCAAAAGTAACGCTGCCCTGCGTCGCCGGATTCTGTGCAGTCAATATGGATAGCAGCGTTGTCTTTCCTGCGCCGTTGCGCCCTACCAGCCCATAGATTTTCCCGGACTCCAGCACAAGGTCTATTCCGTGAAGCACATCCTTTCCATTATAGGTTTTCACTATCCCCTTACATTCCAATCTACTCATAATTTATCCCTCCATCCTCTGACTGCGTAATCATGGCAATCAATTCTTCCCTCGTAATTCCGAGGCTGATCGCTTCCGCCATCAGGCTTTTTACATAATCATCATAAAAATGCTCTTTTCTCTTTTTTACAATCTGCGTTTTTGCCCCTGTTGCTACGAACATGCCGATCCCCCTTTTTTTGTATAAAACTCCCTCATCCACCAGCAAATTCACCCCTTTGGCAGCCGTCGCCGGATTAATGGCATATAGCTTTGCCAGCTCATTGGTGCTGGGAACCCTCTCCTCCTCCAGCAGAATATCGCGGAGAATATCATTTTCTATCATCTCCTTAATCTGTATATAAATCGATTTCTCCTGTGTCAGGATCTCATTCACCCATTTCACCCCTTTCAAGTCAATTGGTTCATTACTTATGTAATTAACCATATCACCATATAACCAAATTGTCAATCCAATTTTTAAATTTTTTATTTGCCCTCCTTATCTTCCTCTTAATGCATTCTTATATATTTTTTATGATTTAATTCAATTTAACAGTTGCATTTATTCCATTAATATGTTATTCTTTTGCTACCATTTATTGGCAGACATTTCTATAACCCACATTTCACGTTGACACTTTAATAGACTTTACACTTCAAATATGATATTCTTCTTACATAATCAAGGAGCGTGATACCATGACAGACAGAGAACTGTTAGAACAGATATTGACAAATGTTTCCGGAATGCAGACCGACGTTGCGGAACTGAGGACCGACGTTACGGAACTAAAAACCGACGTTGCGGAGCTAAAAACTGATGTTGCGGAGCTAAAAACTGATGTTGCGGAGCTGAGGACCGACGTTGTTGAACTGAAAACTGATGTCAGCAATATAAAAGTGGAAATGAGCCATATGAAAACAGATATTGACAATATGAAAGTGAAAATGAACCGCATGGAAACAGATATTGACAATATGAAGACAGATATCAGCTTCCTGCAGCGTGATTATTCCAGCATGAAAGCTGATATGCATAAACTGCAGGATACGGTAGAACAAAATTATAACGATACTTTAGAATTTTACGCTTATCAGCGTGAAGTTAACACCACAGTATCTCATAAGCTTTGTGAATTAGCCATAAGTATTGAAATATTTGCGAATCAAACCATCAAAAACACTGCCGAAATCAGATGTTATAAGTGAACCACCAACAGATATTATGAAGTGTAAAGCCTGTTAAAGCATCAAACAAGAAGTGAAACGAAATATGGAGAATGGAAAATGGAAAACAGAAAAAAAGTCTTACTTTTTCATGTAGCAAAAGAAAAACACGAACAGATAAAAGCGCTGTGCCGCACATTGGAAATGGAGACGGTTACCGTTGGCTGCCGCCAATACCTGGAGCCTTTGGGCGTCATTGCCGGCATCAAAGGAATCCCGCGTTCAGGAGAAATTTATCAGGGAGCAGATTTCCCGTTGGAAATGATGATATTCTCAGGCATCCCGCAGGAAACTCTTGATGTTTTTCTGAAAAAATACCGCGAATGCGCGATCGAACCGATCGCTTTAAAAGCGGTCATTACCCCGACAAATATCTTCTGGAACGCGCAGCAATTATATGCGGAATTAATGCGGGAGCATAGGAGCTTTTTTCCGCGCCCTTAACTCCTTAAAAAAGTCACTCAGCATCCGGCTGCATTCTTCTTCCAGCACGCCTCTTAGTACCTCGACTTTATGATTGAAGCCATCCATTTCCAGGATATTCAGCACAGATCCGGCGCAGCCCGCTTTTGGGTTCATGCTGCCGATAACTGCCCGTGTCAGGCGCGCCTGCATCATCGCGCCTGCGCACATCTGGCAGGGCTCCAGCGTAATGTACATTGTACAGCCTTCCAGCCGCCAATCCCCAAGCCGCTTCGCGGCTTTCCTTATCGCGATCAGCTCCGCATGGGACAGGGTATTCTTATCTGTATTCCTGCGGTTGTAACCTCTGGCAATAATTTTCCCCTCGCAGACAATTACACACCCTATGGGAACCTCGTCGATGGCATATGCCTTTTTCGCCTGCTTCAGCGCTTCTCTCATATATTTCTCATGCTGCTTTTTTTCCTGTTCCGACATCTCACTCATGACAATTGTAAATCGGCGTACCTCTTCACAATCCCTTTCAATATTTTTACGGACAAATCCATGCCCTCCGCCGTAATATGCTCATAAGGCCCGTGGAACGCATAACCGCCGGTTCCAAGATTCGGGCAGGGAAGCCCCATAAAGGACAGCCTGGCTCCGTCCGTCCCACCTCTGATCGGTACGGTTACCGGTGTAATGCCGGCATCCGCCACAGCCGCTTTGGCATTGTCTATCAAATGCATACATGGCTCAATCTTTTCCTTCATATTCCGGTACTGCTCCGTTATGGTCAATGCCACCGTACCCTCACCATATTTTTCATTCAAAAGCTTTTCTATATGCCGCAGCGTCTTAATCCTGCACCGGTACATCGCCTCGTCATGATCCCTCACAATATACGCAAGCTCCGCCTCCGATACGCTGCCGTTCATTTTGCAAAGATGGAAAAATCCCTCATACCCCTGCGTGTTGCGCGGTGTCTCGCCCGAGGGCAGCATCGCCTGAAATTCCATTGCTACCAGAGAGGCATTAATCATCGTATTCTTGCTGCTCCCGGGATGTACAGAAAATCCCTTTACCCGGACACCCGCCGCGCAGGCATTAAAATTCTCATACTCAATCTCGTTCTCCGCCCCTCCGTCCACTGTATAGGCAAACTGTGCGCCAAAGGACTTTACATCAAAGGCATCTGCTCCCCTTCCAATCTCTTCATCAGGCGTAAAGCCAATGCAGATCGTGCCGTGGGGCATCTGTTCCTTCTGAATTTCCTCCACCATTGTCATGATTTCTGCGATTCCAGACTTATCATCCGCACCCAAAAGCGTTGTCCCGTCTGTTGTAATCAGAGTCCTGCCCTTTAATGATGCCAGATGCGGAAACTCCTCCGTGCGAAGCACTCTTTTCCCGTCTCCCAGCATAACATCTTCTCCGTTATAATCATGAATGATCTGCGGATGCACATGCTCACCGGCGAAATCCGGCGCCGTATCCATATGGGCGATAAAACCCAGGGCAGGCACATTTTCCAGCCCGCTTGTAGCAGAAAGCATTCCATATACATAACACTTCTCATCTATGCGCACATTCTGTACACCTAATGCCTTGAGCTCTTCCATCAGTTTTTTCCCAAGATCAAATTGTCTTGCCGTAGAAGGCGTCGTATCGCTCTCCTCATCGCTTGTTGTATATACCGTCACATAATTCAAAAGCCGTTCGTACGCTCTCATTTTCTGTCTCCATTCTTCTGATTCATATCAGCCTATCGTTCTATCCCGTCCCTCGCCGGCTGCCCCTTCTGGAACGGATGCTTCCTCATGCAGATTTCCGATACGTAATCCGCTTTTTCCATAAGCGCCTCACTCGGGCCCTGCCCGGTGAGTATCACTTCAAGGTTCTCCGGTTTATTCTGCAAAAATGCAAGCACCTGTCCTTCATCCAGCAAGCCTGCCCGGATGGTATAGATCGCCTCATCCAAAAACAGTACCTCAAAATGTTCTTCCCTCACCTTTTTCTCTATCATTGCCAACTGAGAACCGTAAAACTCCCGGCGCTGCTGTTTTTCTTCTTCCGTCATCTGAAAACTGAATTTTTCTTCCTTCAGCCCATCCAGCCAGGTAATATTTTCCGCTTTCTCCAGCGTCTTACGTTCACTGGTTTTGTTATCTTTCATAAATTGATAAATAAGTACCTTATAACCATATCCGGCAGCGCGGGAACAAAGCCCCATCCCTGTCGTCGTCTTTCCTTTTCCATCTCCACAGTAAATATGGATCAAACCTGTTGATTTCATGATATCCTCCCATCCACCTGCAATGGCTTTTCTGCACCCTTTTTCCACAATCGTCCGCAGTAACGCCAATACCCGTTTTGACTTTAACATTTTTAATATATCATACCCGGATTTTTAATTCTATAACATAAGCCGAAAAATTTCCTGTTGCGTATAAAAGCTCCTTTAGTGTAAGATAAACTAATAAATACCCTAAGCGGCAAAATTTGTATTGGAGTGATTACTATGAGAAAATGGAACGATCTTTCTTCTCCGGTCCTGTGTACTGCTCTCGCATGCAGTATCCTGTTTTCTGCCCAGCCTGTACTGGCGAATTCAGACAGTTCCGAGACAGAAATTTGGCCCAGTCTATATGAAATCAGCATAAATCAGGAGAATGCAGAGGAAATAGATGCAGAGGATACCCCTTCTCTGCCCGCTTCAATGAGAGAGCATCCTTATACGCCGGAAGAACTGGATGAAATCTTTCACGGCATGCCGCAGTATCTGGAAAGCGGCTCCTTCGCGCTCAACCGGCTGAACGGGCTTCCTATGGACAGCATTGATGACCTGTGGATTGAACTGGATGGCGAACTCTATCCGCTGCGCACCTCCTGGGCGCGCATGGAAACGGAAATCGCCTCCATGTTAAACGGCTATCAGGGCGACTGGTCTGTTTACATCAAAGACCTTTCCACCGGAAAAACAATGGAAATTAACGAGCACAGCATGGAATCTGCCAGCCTGATTAAGCTCTATATTGCCGGCGCTATCTATGAAAAGCTCGCCGACGGCACACTGGAAGAAGACGATACGCTGAATACGGCGCTTACCAACATGATCGTTGTAAGTGACAATGAATCCTCCAACGTCCTCGTCCGCTATCTCTGCGATGACAGCGGAGATTTCCAGACCGGACTTGCGAAAGTAAACGATTTTATCGAACGCAACGGCTTTACCAATACCCAACAGGTCAACGGCATCGCCGACCCCAGCCTCTGGGTTTCGGACGACCGGGTTAACATGACTTCTCCTGCAGACTGCGGGCAGATTCTGGAGATGATTTATAACCGGGAACTGGTATCCCATTTTTACTCCTTCCGCTTTGAGGTATTGCTCAATAAGCAGGAAGTCAATTACAAAATACCGGCAGCCCTTCCAGAAGGAACTCATATTTCACATAAGACAGGAGAAGTGGACGACACTGAAAATGATGCCGCCATTATCTATACGCCGATGGGTGATTACATCTTCTGTATCATGTCCAACAATTTAACGGATACCAATTCCGCTGTTGAACATATACATGAAATCAGCCGTCTGGTATACGACTATTTCACCACTCCGACGCTGAGCTATTATCTGTCCCATGCCCGGGAGGACAGTACGGGCTTTCGCTACGTACTGGCAGAGCCGGAATCAGAGGATACGAAATATATACTGGTAGATCTGGCATCGGAACAAGCAAAATAAGCAGCACATTTTTAAAGGAAGGAAACACGATATGTTTCGTTTATGGGGAAAAATCTGGAAAGACAACCATTTACTAAGAGATATCACCATAGCAGATGACAGTGGCGATACCAGGACGCACAAGATATTCCACGCCCTGGATGAGATCTGTCTCGAATTGGATCTTGGAAAACCGATCTGGCTGGATGCCAATGTCCATGAATTCAAACGTCATAGCAAGACACGTTTTACACCGGACAGCTTTATCGAAGAAATCCATTTTGATTATCTTGAAATTCAGGTAATTGAAGAGGACTAGCCCGCGCTAGTCCTCTTCTTTTGCCCATCCATAGGCATATTTTACCGCCTTTTTCCAGCCCTTTATCCGTTTTGTCCTTTCCTCCCCGGAAATGGAAGGCAAAAAGATGCGGTTAATTTCCCAGTTATCGAGCACATCTTCTTTCGACGCCCAGTATCCTACTGCCAGTCCTGCCAGATACGCCGCCCCCATAGCGGTCGTCTCTACGCAGCGCGGACGGTTTACCGGCGCTCCAATAATATCCGCCTGGGTCTGCATCAGAAAATCATTGGCGCTTGCCCCTCCATCCACCTTCAAAGCGGACAGCGTGATCCCGGAATCTGCTTTCATGGCTTCCAGCACATCCTGTACCTGATAAGCGATCGAATCAAGCGTTGCCCGGATAATATGATACTTGTTTACCCCTCTTGTGATACCCACGATCGTCCCCCTGGCGTACTGATCCCAATACGGCGCGCCCAGCCCCGTAAATGCCGGAACTACGTAGCATCCATTTGTATCCTTCACTTTCTTCGCCATATATTCCGAGTCTGCCGCCGAATCGATCAGGCGCATCTCGTCCCGCAGCCACTGCACGCTTGCCCCCGCCACAAAGATAGAACCCTCCAGGGCATAATTCACCTTTCCATCCAGTCCCCAGGCAATTGTCGTTACCAGCCCGTTATCGGAAAATACCGGCTCTTCCCCCGTATTCATCAGAAGAAAGCATCCCGTTCCATATGTATTTTTTGCCTCTCCCGCCGTAAAGCAGGTCTGTCCGAAAAGCGCCGCCTGCTGGTCGCCTGCCGCCCCTGCTATGGGAATTCTCCCGCCGAGGAAGGAAGAGTCCGCTTCGCCATACCTGCAGCTTGAGGGCTTCACATCAGGCAGCATACAGCGCGGAATGTCTAATTCTCTTAAAATATCTTCATCCCATTCTAAGGTATTAATGTTGAACATCATCGTTCGCGCCGCATTGGAATAATCCGTCACATGCACGCTTCCCTTTGTCAGCTTCCAGATGAGCCAGGTATCTACCGTGCCAAATAAAAGCTGCCCCTTTTGGGCTTTTCCCCTGGCGCCCTCTACGTGGTCCAGAATCCATTTGACTTTCGTAGCAGAAAAATACGCGTCAATCACAAGTCCTGTTTTCCTGCGAAAGCTCTCTTCCAGCCCCTTTTCTTTCAGCGAATCACAGTACCCGGAAGTCCTGCGGCACTGCCAGACGATCGCATGATAAACAGGCGTTCCCGTCTCCTTATCCCAGACAATCACCGTCTCCCGCTGATTGGTGATGCCAATCGCCGCGATATCCGCCGCCGTCGCCCCCACCATGCTCATCGCCTCTACCGCCACGCCAAGCTGCGTCGACCAGATCTCATCCGCATCATGCTCTACCCAGCCCGGTTTGGGAAAATACTGCGTAAACTCCTTCTGGGCTACGCTCACCATTTCCCCCTTTTTATTAAACAGAATGCATCGGTTGCTGGTCGTTCCGGCATCCAGCGCCATGATATATTTCCCCATCCGTTCTTCTCCTTTATCCTCTGCGTAAAATGCATACCGGAATGGCGCTTTGGTCATTCCGGTATCAGATTGCGCGCTTCGCCGCGCAAAAATGCTTCAATATTCAAATATACTTCGTCGGTCAGGCGCTGTCTTGCTTCTCCTGCCGCCCATGCAATGTGAGGCGTTACAATCAGCTTTCCGCTGTCCTGAATTTCCAGTAATGGATTTCCCTCCTTCATCGGTTCGACAGAAATCACATCCAAGCCGGCGCCCGCAATTATATTCTCCTTCAGCGCCGTCACCAGATCCCTCTCGTTCACAATGGGACCTCTCGCCACGTTAATCAGAATCGCACTGGATTTCATCTTTCTCAGGTTCGTAAGATTAATCAGGTTTTCCGTAACCGGATTCAATGGTGCATGAATGGATACAATATCTGCCTGCGCCAGCAGCGTATCCAGATCCACCGCTTCATACTCCTGATTTGTATTTCGCCCGGAAGTGGAATAGTAGATTACCCGGCAGCCAAACGCCCGGGCGATCTGCGCCACTTTGCGTCCTATGGCGCCCAGCCCTATGATCCCCCAGGTTTTTCCTGAGAGTTCAAATATCTTCTGTCCGATATGGCAGAAAATATCAGACTTGACATATTCCCCGGATTTCACATAGCAATCATAATAATTCATCTGATCTATCAGATACAACGCCAGGGCAAAGGTATGCTGGGCAACGGAATCCGTAGAATAGCCTCCCACATTGGCAACGGCAATTCCCCTGCTGTCTGTATAAGCTTTGTCAATAATGTTGTATCCGGTAGCCGTAATGGCAATCATCTTAACCTTCGAAGCATCTTTCAGTGTCTGCTCATTCATGGGAACCTTGTTCACAATGATAATATCTGCATCCTTTACCTTTTCCGGCGTGTCTTCTGCGTTCGACTGCCCATAAACGACCAGTTCGCCCAGCTTTGCAAATACGGACAAATCAATATCATGTCCCAGCGCGTTCCCTTCCAGCAAAACGATTTTCATACTTCTTTTCGTCCCTTTCCTCATCATGTGCAGCCGCCTAAACGGCTGCACATGCCTTTCCCCGCCTGTTTTTCTGTGCCTGCCTTACAGACGCTTTAACAGAGCTTCTCTCTCTGCCTCATATCCCGGTTTGCCAAGCAGCGCAAACATATTCTTCTTGTAGCTCTCCACGCCCGGCTGGTTAAACGGGTTCACGCCCAAAACATATCCGCTTACCCCGCACGCAAACTCAAAGAAATAGAACAACTGTCCCAATGTATATTCATCCTGTCTGGGGATATTTACTACAAGGTTCGGAACATTTCCGTCCGTATGCGCCAGAATAGTACCGTTCATAGCGCTCTTATTTACAAAATCCACACTCTTGCCTGCCAGATAGTTCAAACCATCCAGATCTACCGGCTCTTCCCCAATCGTAATCTCGCACTGTGACTCCTCTACATTCAAAACTGTCTCAAACATAATGCGTGCGCCGTCCTGGATAAACTGTCCCATAGAGTGCAGGTCTGTCGTCAAATCCACGGATGCCGGGAAAATACCCTTCTGGTCCTTTCCTTCGCTCTCGCCGTATAACTGTTTCCACCACTCTGATACATAGTGTAAGCTCGGCTCATAATTCGCCAGAATTTCCACGGTTTTCCCTTTTCTCAGTAAAATGTTGCGGATGGCTGCATATTTCAACGCATCATTCCCGGCAAACTCTGCTTCCAGCGCCTGTTTTCTTCCTGCTGCCGCGCCTTCCATCAATTTTGTGATATCTGCGCCGCTAACTGCGATCGGCAAAAGCCCTACGGCTGTCAACACAGAGAAGCGTCCGCCGACATCATCCGGCACCACAAAGCTCTCGTATCCCTCTTCCGCAGCAAGCCCTTTGAGTGCTCCTCTTGCCTTGTCCGTCGTGGCATAAATTCTCTTAGCCGCTTCTTCTTTTCCATACTTTTTCTCCAGCATTTCCTTAAAGATACGAAAAGCGATAGCCGGCTCTGTCGTTGTTCCCGACTTGGAAATAATATTTACGGAAAAATCTCTGTCGCCGATTACATCGATCAGATGTTTCAGATAAGTGCTGCTAATGCTGTTGCCCGCAAAATAAATCTCCGGCGTCTTGCGGATTTCTTTGGAAACCGTATTATAAAAACTATGGCGCAAAAACTCGATCGCTGCCCTTGCTCCAAGATAGGAACCGCCGATTCCGATCACTACCAGCACTTCGCTGTCGCTCTTTATCTTATCTGCCGCCTTCTGGATCCTTGCGAACTCCTCTTTGTCATAATCTACCGGAAGATCGATCCAGCCCAGAAAATCATTGCCCGCTCCGCTTTTGGAAACCAGCGTTTCCTTTGCCTGCGCTACGATTTTCTCCATCGCTTCTACTTCAGAAGCTCCGATAAAGCCTGCTGCTTTTGCATAATCAAACGTAACTTTTCCGCTCATAATATTCGCTCCTTTTTCCCTTGTTTGTGTTCTTATTGAAAGTATCCTGCCCATTGCCTGATGCCCTCTGACTATATTAACTATAGCAGAGCTACCATACGTTTTCAAGCCAAAAATTCCGCCAGAACATCCCGTATGATCCGCTCCTGCTCCGCAGAATCCATCTGCCGCAGGATCTCCCGGTTCCGTTCTTTTGTCCGTTCTATGTCCGCTGCGCTCTCCTTTGCCCCGCTATTCATGCGTGCAAGGTTCTCCTGCAGCTCCCGCTTTTCTTTTTGTGCCCGTGTCTCCGTTATACCCGCATCTGCCTTCCTGCGGATACCTATAATAGACGGCGTCTTCCGCTTCTCCTTTTCCTCTTCTCCAAGCTCAACCTCCCGGTATTCCAGCGCCTCACCGGAATGGTAAAAATAATCTGCAAGCTGCGTCTGCAGATATGACGCCTTGTAACGGACGTCCAGCCATAACGACACCGCCGCCGTCACTACCGTTACTCCTGCCGCTGTCTGCAGGATATTCTGTATATGTACCGTTTCCAACTGCGCCCTGCCGCAGTAAAAAATGCCTGCCGCACCGGCTGCAAGGCTGACCAGGAACAGTCCGGATCCCAACCGCCGCCATTGGCGCAGGCTCAGCCGCCTGTATCGGTAATCCATCAGGCTGCGTTTTAAAAACACCTGAATATTCATATTCTCTTTACTCCGCTTCCGGTCCGTCCGGTACCGCTGTTTCAGCTTTTTCATAAACTCCTTTTTCTCCCCCTGCACATCGGACGCTTCCCGAATCAGTAAGCGGTAGCATCTGTTCAAAAGTATCTGGCTTATGATCCCCAGCATCCCTGCCGCTGCCATTACATAGAGCAGCACATTTTGTTCGATGATTGTCCTCATCATAGTGTCCCCCTTTTATTTGGATTTTTCTGACAGCTTCTCCATCTTCTCCCCGGGTATATGAGATGTTGCCAAACAGCCCGTCCCACTTTTCCATTTTATTTTGCCGTGGCAGCTGCGGCTGTCATCCGCTGTCATTTGCAGAGTATAAAACAGATTTTGCCGTTTGAAAAGCAGATTCGCTCGACAAAAAAGCCCGCAAATCCTCACATTTGCGGGCTTCTTTAACTTCATGTACTTCACGTTGAACCTCCTGCTGTTTTTACCGGAAGTCATTCAAAATACCCATTTTCAATGGAATTTTTATATTCCGCTGTTTACGCCGGGCTCTGTGCGTTTTGCAAATCGCGTCGAAATCTTTTTCTCCTTTTCTTATAATTCCACAGGGATACGCTTCACTGCCTCCAGGCTCACGCTGTCAATTCTCGCTACCTGCTCTTTTACCACCTCGAACCTTGCCGCCATCGCCGAGCTATTATCTATGTACGCGCCGGATTTACGCGGGGAAATGTATAAATACATCCCATGTTTTAACAGTTTTTCCCGATATGGATACAAATCGATCTCCCAGGGAGCGCCATTGCAGAAATTATCGTGAATCATCTCTCCATTGATAAACGCATATCCCACATCTCCCTCATAAGCAATTCGTAAAAACAGTTGTTTGACATTCTCAAAATCCTCCGCTGCAAACTCCAGGCTCATTCTTGCATTCACTACCTTAGCGGAAGATACCGGGCTTCCTGCTACCGGACGTTTTAACGCCCCGTCTCCTTCCGAATTAACGGTACTTTTATCAATTGCCGTATAGGTAAAAGATTGTTTTTCCTGATACTGCTCAAACCGCTTAAACACACCGTCCAACGCGCATGCCCTATATGATGCCCCGTCGATGCGGATTTCGTCCTTCTCCTGAGGGAAAATTCCAATATTCACTGCTTCTTCACAGCGATATTCCAATTCCAGTTTTCCTTCCTTATATAATACCGGGCAGTCGCTCAAAATCCATTTTCTTGCGCCTCCCACTTCAAGCTGCCAGAGCTTTTTCGTTGCTTCCTGCGGAATTACGGCTCCCATGCATGTTCTTCCGTCCGCGTTCGTCACCTCAAATACTGCATATGCATCTGTTTCCACCGTTATTCTGCAGCCCTTTGCACTGCATCCTGACAGCGCCTTTAAACGACATCCTTCTTCAAAGACAAATTCTGCCTGCATTCCTTTGATTTCCGCGAACAGATAACAGTCCGTTTCCCTCTCTTTCAGCCTGCTCACAAGCTGAGCGGTTGCATACCGCAGACTGCTGCCGTCCATCTCAAACCAGAGCGGAAGGATTGCGCACTGCTCTTTTGCCAGATTCATAGATCCGCATTCAGGAACGCGAAGCGTTCCTTTATCCGTGTGAACCGTCACGGCAAACTCCTTCTGTTCGATTCCTTCCACATGATCCTGATAATTGTTCAAAAACAGAAATCCTTTTCCCTCCTGATCTGCCCGCACGACATAGCGCAGTGTCTCTACATCTTCCGGCGCCTGTATTACCGCTTCCTTCGAGAGCACCGTCTTTGTCGCAGTAAATTCTTTCGCAAATTCATGATAGAACAAATGCTGAAGCTTCAATCCATGATACGAATCCCTCACCTGCCCAAACTCTCCAAGCGGAGCCTGATAATCATAAGAAAATTTCGGCACGGCACACTCATTTAAATAAGGCGTCCTCTTGCCTTTCGGATGTGTTCCGCCATGATACATATAATAGCCAAGAAAATTACAGCCGCTGCCGGCTTTCACCTGTGCAAGCGCGCCTACGCTTTCCATAGGAAGCTGAAAACGATAGGGATAATAGACATTCATTCCGCCGCCAATCTCACAGCAGGCATACGGATAATCCTCCTGTCGGTATTCCGGGTCAAAATTGTAATATTTCGGTGCGCTGTTACAGTGAAAATCCCCATAGAGATACTCTGCTGTAGCCGGATGCTCCTTTAATTTTCCATCGTAGAACATCCAGGGGCGAAACGCATAACCTCCCCAGAGTGGAAATACAATATCTTCCGGCGCACAGGCTCCGCCCCACGCCGTCCCCGTATAGAGCGGTACTTCAAACCCAACCTCAACCGCCAGGTTTTTCAGCGCCGCCATGTGCTCCCTTCCCTGTCTTCCGCTAACTACCCATTCCCCGCTGTTTTCCGTTGTCATTTCCCACGGGCAGGATGCGTGTTCATGTTCATTCTCAAGCTGAACGCCAATGACCGGGCCATTATCTTTGAACAAAAGCCCCTCCGCCTGATGGTAAATTTCTTCATAAAACCGTCTGGTATAACGAAGATATTCCGGATCATTGCAGCGAATATCAAATGGCCTGCCAAAAAGCCAATCCGGGAATCCGCCATTGCGGCATTCCCCATGAGAAAACGGACCGATCCTCAGAATCACAAACATTCCATTCTTCTTGCACAATTCCAGGAAACGCCGAAGATTTCTGCCGCCGCTCCAATCAAATTCTCCTTCAATTTCTTCATGATGAATCCAGAAAATATAGCTGGCAATTATATTTAAGCCGCCCTGCTTCATCTTAATAATCTCATCTTCCCAAAGCTCTGGATTCATCCTTGAAAAATGCGCCTCGCCGCAAACGGCGAAAAAAGGGTTGCCTCCTAATGTCAGGTAATAGTTCATAATCGCCAGCTCCTGCCCCGCCGCGTTGCATCCTCCCATATTGATGGGCGCCTTATAAATTGGATTCTTAATTTCTCTGGCATCAATACTATATTCTCTCATAACCCTCTCCATTTTGCATCTTTTGCAAGTCATTTTGTCTGTAAGTGTAATTCGTCTTCTGCACAATTGAAACTGCGCCGCAAGGGTTTGGGGCGTTCACAGGCAGAAGAAATTTCCCGGAATTCTCCCGACTCACTGCTTTTTATCATAGCGTCCAGTACCTCTAATACATGGTAAGCCAATTCTTTATTTGCCCTGTTCTTTCGTCCTTCCCGGATTGCATATGCCATCTCTGCCGGACCGATTCCCCTGGAATTTTCCTCATAAGCATACATATTCTTGAGTTCTCGTACTACAGGGGGATTCTGCAGGTCATGGCTATTCTCAAGAAGCCGCACCTGTTTGCCAAATTGATTGGGATCCGGAAGGTAAAGAATCCCTTTTGTTCCGTAAACTGCCATAAATGCCTGATCCTTTAATACGCTATCTGCGTTCAGGTGAAAGGTTCCCGTAATTCCGCTCTCAAATTGCAATACAGCCGACACCTGGCTTTCATTGGGCGTCTCCATTTCCTGCCCGTAAAGCGGATCGTCCGGGTTGATGTTGATATGCCTGGGATATGGGCTTCGCACAATCGCCGCCGTGCGCCGCACCGGTCCCAACAGGCTGATTAATGCCGTCATATAATAAACCGCATAATCAAAACATACCCCTCCGCCAGGCATGCGAAGAAAAGAGGATACGCTCAGCAAATAATTGTTATCGCGGTTTGCCGCCGCCGCACACGAGGTAACCTCTCCAATCGCCCCGTCATCAATTGCCTTTCGCGCTGTCTGCAGGGCAGCGCCCAAAAATGTGTCCGGCGCAGCTCCGAGATACAGTCCTTTTTCATCCGCCAGCTTTAATAGCTCTGCCGCCTTTCCCAGGTCATCTGTCATGGTCTTTTCCGTATACACATGTTTGCCTGCAAGAAGAGCCTTTTTTATTATTTCATAATGCGTATAAGCCGGCGTCAGGTTCACGATCATTTCTATGGAAGCGTCATTTAAGATTTCTTCAAACGTACATGCCCTGATACCATACTTCTCTGCCTGTGCCTGCGAATGCTCCAGGTGTCCCGCACAGATCGCATCTACTTGCAATATCGAAAATTTATGTATCATATTTTTCAGATAAATATTGCTGATAGCCCCGGCGCCCACTACCGCGACATGCATTGGCTTTTTTTCCATAAGCGCCTCTACTTTGATGAACCTACAATTCCTTCTACAAATTGTTTCTGCATGGTCAGGAAGACAACTACAATTGGCAATGTTGCCAAAACAATTGCCAGCATCAACTGCCCGTAATCCACATAATAGGCAGACGCCAGTGACGATAAGAGCAGCGTAAATGTTTTCTTTTCATTTGACTGAATCACAATCAGCGGCCACAAATAGTTGTTCCATTGTTTCATAAAAGAATAGATCGCCGCCGCTGCAAAAGTAGATTTCATCGGCATCATGACAAGCTGAAAAAATATCCTGAATTCATTGGCGCCATCCACACGTGCCGCTTCAATCAGCTCTGTAGGATAAGACTGAAAGCTCTGCCTGAAAAAGAACACCAAAAACGGCATCGCAAGGGTAGGCAGGATAATCGCTATGTGCGAATCCAAAAGATTGGCTTTCGATGCCATCCGAAACAGCGGAATCATTTGCGCGGAAAACGGGATCATCATAGACAGAAGAAACATTGCATATACGATGTTTTTTCCCCTTGAACGATATTTTTCAAATCCATATCCCGCCATAGAACAAACCAGGATAGATAATACTGTATAAATCAGCGTTGTCTTTACGGTATTCCAAAATACCAGCAGAAGCTGCGCCGTACTTTGCAGATTTTTCCAGTTCTCCTTCAGGTGCGTTCCGAAGGCAATCACCCCTTTTGTAATGTCCACACTTTCATTTGTCGCGCCGGTAATCATCCAGAAAAAAGGGAACACGGAAATGACAACTGCCAACAGCAGGAAGAAATGAAGAATCACACTTTTGATTTTTTTCATTAACCGTTCTTTGCTCATCTTTTTAATCCTCCTTTCCCGCTACGCCAAACTGGATAACAGCTAATATTATCATAATAAATACCACAACATAGGAAATTGCCGATGCATATCCAAAATTAGGGGCGTACACAAACGACTGATTGTAGATATAGTGAGAAACCGTTATGGTTGCATTTGCCGGTCCCCCCTGTGTAATATTCATAGTTTCATCGAACAACTGCAATGTACCATTTGTTGACATGATCGTGGTCAGCAATACAATCGGTTTCAACTGCGGAATCGTCACCCTGAAAAAAGTCTGTACCGCATTCGCACCGTCAACCTTAGCTGCCTCAAAAGTTTCCTGAGAGATATTCTGTAATGCCGATAAATAGAAAATAACATTATATCCCGTCCATCTCCAAATCATGGCTATGATAATAATAGCTCTTGCCCAGGTGGAATTCTGCAGATACTGATATGGCGCATCTAAAATCCCCAAATGCATCAATGCCTGATTTACGATTCCATCAAGAGAAAACATCATTTTAAACAAAATAGAATATGCTACCAGCGAAGTTACGCACGGCAAAAAAATGGACGTCCGAAAGAAGCCACGGCATTTCAAAATCCTGCTGTTAAGCATCGTTGCAATGACCATCGCCAGAATGAGCATAATCGGCACCTGAATAATCATGTATAAAAATGTATTGAACAATGATTGCAAAAAGATGGAATCTCCGAACATTCTTTTAAAATTTTTAATCCCTACAAATATGTACTTGCCTCCCTCGAAGCTCTGAAATGCCATCTTCAGGGATTCCACAGCCGGATATATCGTAAAAATCAGGTATAAAAGGAATGCGGCAGCAATAAAGATCCATCCGTATATATTATAATTGGGTCCTGCTTTTTTTCTCTGCTTCATCTGTTATACTCCTTTAAAAACAGGCTGCGCACCAATCTGTGCACAGCCCATTAGGTATTCACTATCTTCCCAACTGATTTGCAAGCTGCGCATCTGCCTGCTCTAATGCACCGTCGATATCCGTTTTCCCTTCAAAGAGATTAGTCAGAGCTGTTGTGATCGCATCATTTGCTTCCGCTACATATCCGCCGAAATTAACCGGGATAACATCAGGAAGAATCTCTGCAAAGAGCGCGTTCAGTTTCTGTCCGCCGAAATATTCATTTTCCTCCTCATAGACACTTGTCTCATAAGCCGGAAGATAGGAGCCCATCGCCGCCTGGTTTCTCAGGATGGTATCATAAAAATCTGTATTTCCTTCCCATACAGCCTCCAAAAACGTGATCGCTTCGTCCTTTACATCTGAATTCTCAAGCACATACCAACTGGAGCCTCCCACATTGGATGCATTAATGGAGGATTCCAGCGTTGAAATTCTCGGTATTCTTGCTGCTCTCCACAGCCCTGCCTGATCCTCAGCCTGGGTAATGGAAGATACAAACCACGGAGCATTTACTACAGACGCCGCCGTACCATTGTTCAACGCTGCCGCACGTCCTTCGGTACTCTCCGCCTCATAAAGGATTCCCGCTTCTTTCATTCTGAGAATGATATCAAAGGCTGCCTTTAAAGCCTCATTGTCTTTGATATTGATATTTCCTTCCTCGTCAAAATACCAGAGACCGCAGGACTGTATCATTGCCCGCACAAGCGTTGTTTTATTATTCGCGATCTCCGCTATCATCTGCACACCGGTAGCATCCAAAACAGCTTTTCCGATTTCAATAAATTCATCCCATGTTAAATCCTGCATGTCCTCTTCGCTGTAGCCTGCTTCCTCTATCAGGTCAAGCCTGTAGAAAAGCGCCGTCGCACCGGTGTCAAAGGGCAGCGCGTAGTGCTTTCCGTCAATCGTAGTAGCATCAACCTTAAATTTCAAAAACTGGGAATAATCAAACACATCTGTCAAATCCGCAAATGAACCCGGAAACGTATTCAGATACTTACCTGACACATAGTCTTCCAGCAAAACAATATCCGGGAGTCCGCTTCCTCCACCCGCGAGAGCAGTCTGCAGCTTTACATAAACATCTTCTTTTGCAAGGCCGACAATATCTACATTAATATTGGAATCGGGATTTTCCTCCGCATACACTTCTGCCGCTTCCTTCATAACGGCAATATTGAAATTCTCATCCCATGCCCACACCGTTACTGTTTTTGCCTCATCCTCTGCAGCAGCAGTAATACCGGTTCCTGCCATTGTCCCCAATACCATTGCCGTTGTCAACGCCACTGCCAAAAACTTCTTTTTCATCTTCTTTCCTCCTTCGTCTCTCTTTTTCTGTTCTTATATACGAACCGTATTTCTATATACGTTTCATGCACCTATCATAACATGGCGGTATAAATTTGTAAATATCTTTTTTATATTTTCTATTATTCCCAATTTTTTTCTTTCATTTTTATGCATTTTATACAATTCAAAAAAATAAAAACGATTACCACTGATTTTTTTCTAAATTTCAATTTTCACGCATTGACACAATCCATTTCAAATGATATAATTTTTTTATTCTTATATACGAACTTTAATCTTATATACGTTTGGAGGTATATTTTATGAACCAGGATAAAAATATACATCGTTCTACGAGCAGAGTCCTTGATATTTTGGAATTAGTAGCGGCAAATCCGTCTGCATACACATTAACCGACATTTGCACTGCGCTGAATTCACCCAAAAGCAGTCTGTATCCTATTCTTTATACGCTGACTGCCCGTCATTTTCTTGCATTGGACGGTAATTCTCATTATAGAATCGATTATTCCGCACACCAGGTAGGCACCTCCTATCTTCAGCAGTTAAATTTCCTCGATGAAGTGGAAACGATTTTAACCAACCTGACGAATGTGTGCCTGGAAACGTCCCATTTTGCGACTCTTGCCGGCGGCGATGTCCTTTATCTGAAGAAGATCGACTCCCCTGAGTTCATCCGTATGACCTCACGTGTTGGTATCACTTTGCCCGCTTACGGCACATCACTCGGAAAAGCGCTCCTGATGGACTGTGAGCTGGATGATCTGAAAAAGCTTTACCCGGACGGTATGAAAGCCCTCACACCAGGTACCATCACAGATTTTCAGATTTTAATGGATCAAATTCATGAAGCCCGGATACAGGGATATACTTATGAAATTGAAGAATCCACACCTTATATTCGCTGCTATGCCGTTCCTGTTCGCCAGAACTCCCGTGTCGTGGCAGCTATCAGTGTGGCGATTCCCATTTTTCGTTTTTCGGAAGAAAAAGCTTCCCTCGTGCGGTCCCTGCTTTTTGATGCCAAAAGTAAAGTGGAAAACATTCTGCAAAATGCAGAATTGGATTTCTTTAATCTTATTAATTAAATTGATTTTGCAACAGATAGAAAGGAGATCACTTCCATGAATCAGGTTATTACCCTCGGAGAAACAATGGTCTCATTTGTCCCACGGGAGCAAATCTCTCTCAGCTACGGACCCTCTGTAAAAATGCGGATTGCAGGTGCAGAAAGCAATACCGCTATCGGTCTTGCGCGTCTTGGGCATCCCGCCACTTTTATATCGAGGCTGGGTACGGATCATCTGGGAGAATTTATCCTGCGCATGATCCGTGCGGAAGGCGTAGATACCGCAAAAATTATCCGCGATTGCGAACATCCAACCGGAATCATGTTTAAGGAACCCCTTCCCGGACGCGAAACATCCATTTATTATTACCGAAACGGCTCCGCCGCTTCTTATATGTCGCCCTCTGATTTGCCGGAAGATGATATTGCAAATGCAAAAATTCTTCATTTCACCGGAATAACCCCCATTTTAAGCGACTCTTGCCGGGAAACGGTTTTTCAGGCTATGGAAATTGCCCGCAGTCACGGCTGTGCCATCAGCTTTGACCCGAATATCCGCACAAAACTATGGAAAAATCAGGATTTTCGCACATTAATGACGGATATCGTTTCCAGATCAAACTATATTTTTGCCGGACTGGAGGAGCTTCGCCTTCTCTATGGAATCGAAGACCCACAGATTCTGGCGGATCAACTGCTCGCGCCCGGTACAACCGCCTGCCTTGTTATTAAGGATGGCAGTAATGGCGCCACTTTGTGCGACAGCACCGGTATCTACCAGGTTCCCCCTGCTCCCTGTAACTGCATTGATGCTGTGGGCGCCGGCGATGCTTTTAATGCCGGTTTTCTGGCGGGAATACTGGAAGGCAAATCCTTTATGGCATGCGCAACGATCGGCGCTGTCTGCGGCGCCAGAGCAACAGAAACCTTTGGTGATACGGAAGGGCTTGTTTCCTGTTCGGAGCTTGACTGCATACTCAATCACGTGAGTATGAGCAGCCGGTAACGAATAAACCTACAACTACCAGAAAGGAATGTAAACGCTGTCAAACCGGCAGCAATAATATTGAATTATGAAAAACATTATCAGACAGCACCCGGTCATTGCCATTTTGCGAAATATAGCAGACCGGGATTTGACAGACTACATAAAATGTCTTTATGACGGTGGGCTCAGAGCCTTTGAAATTTCCTTCAGCCACGAGGGAGCTGCCAGGCAGATCAAAGCTGTGCGAAAATCTCTCCCCTCGGACGCCCTGATCGGCGCAGGTACGATACTTCAGCCGGAAGACGTACAACTTGCCCGGGAGGCTGGCGCTGATTTTTTGCTCTCGCCTTCTGCAAACCCCAAAGTCCTTTCCCTGTGTGCAAGGGAGCAGCTTAAATTTTTGCCGGGAGCATTCACCCCGACAGATGTAAGCGTTTGCATGGAATACGGTTTTCAAACTATCAAACTTTTTCCAGCGGGCAACCTGCCGTTAAGCTATCGGAAAAGCCTTAACGGTCCATTCCCGAATGCCGTATTTGTAGCGGTCGGCGGGGTAACGCCGCAAAATACGATCGACTATATAAGAGCCGGATATGCAGGGGTCGGTATAGGAAGCTCTCTTGCGGACCAGAGTTTATTTGCATCGAAAGACTGGGCTTCCATTACCTTATCCATAAAAAATTTCCTGGATTCTTTGAGAAAGGAGACTTTGAGATGAAAATAAGCGCTATCCATACTTACCTTGTACGCCCGCGCTGGTGTTTTGTGGAAATCGAAACGGACGATGGCTATACCGGCTGGGGAGAGGCGGTGATTGAGGGAAAAGCCTCCACCGTAAAAGCCTGTGTGGAAGAAATGACAGAATATGTAATCGGCAGCGATCCGATGCAAATTGAAGATATCTGGACTCTGCTTTACCGAGCCGCCTTCTACAGGGGAGGCCCTGTATTAATGAGCGCCATATCCGGCATCGACCAGGCTCTTTGGGATATTAAGGGAAAATATTATAACGCTCCTGTCTATGACTTAATGGGCGGAAAATGCCGTGACAAAATGAAAGTATATTCATGGATCGGCGGCGACCGTCCCTCCGACGTGGCAAAAGCGGCAAAGGACAGACAAAATGCCGGGTTTAGCGCCGTTAAAATGAACGCTACAGAGGAATTGCAGTATATTGACACCTACGAAAAAATTGACGCTGTACTGGAAAGAGTCGCTTCCATCCGGGAAAGCGTAGGAAAACACTTTGGCATCGCCATCGATTTTCATGGCAGAGTTCACAAGCCTATGGCAAAGGTCCTTGCCAAAAAGCTGGAAGAGTACGATCCAATGTTTCTCGAAGAGCCTGTACTTTGCGAAAATATGGAACTCTTCCGGGAGATATCCGCTGCCTGCAATATTCCGATTGCTACCGGAGAAAGACTGTTCTCAAAATATGATTTTAAGCGTCTTTTGCATGCCGGCGGCGTAGATATTATCCAGCCGGATTTATCTCACGCCGGCGGGATCACGGAAGTAAAAAAGATTGCCGCCCTGGCAGAGGCATATGACGTTGCACTTGCACCCCACTGTCCATTGGGTCCCATTGCACTCTCCGCCTGCCTTCAGGTCGATGCCACCTGCTATAACGCTGTCATTCAGGAACAAAGCATTGGCATACACTATAACGTAGGCAAAAGTGTCCTTGATTACATTAAAAACCCGGAAGATTACGCTTTTGTCGACGGATATGTGCAGCTTCCTCAAAAACCCGGACTTGGCTTTGAAATTAACAAAGAACTGGTGTTAGAGGAAAACCTTACGCCGCATCACTGGAAAAATCCTGTATGGCGGCATAAAGATGGTTCCATAGCGGAATGGTAGATCATAAAAATACCCCGCAGCTTGCACTGCGGGGTTAATCATCATCTATTATTTTCCCGTTTCAAATTTTATACTCTTCGTCACCTGGTAACTGATCGGATAAACAGAATAGGCATATACCCCTCTCATCCATCCGGCATACTGCGCCTCCGGATCGTAGTATTTTCCATCTATCCTTACCCAGCAGTGCCTGGTGTACCCATCTGCCGCCTGGTCGCGGGTTCCGGGGACTCTGCCGTAGACAACAACCGGATCATATCCAATCGCCGATGCCAGCGCCGCAAAAGCGCAGGCAAAGCTGGTACAGCTTCCCCTTTTCGTTACCAGCATACGATAAGCAAACGTTTTCTGCCAGTCTTTTTCTTTCAGGTTCGGGGACATATTTGCATAACCGAAACGACCGCCAACCACATAATTCCAACATGCCTTCAGCTTCTGGGCCTTTGTCATACTGGATTTGGTAATCTGTGAAACAACCTGAAGCTCTTTAATTTTTAACTTTGCGGATACGCCGGATGTAGAGGCTGCTCCGCTTTTCGTCAGCTTGATGCCGTCGATCGTCTTACTCGTCTGGATGCGCCCTTTCGCACTGGCGTAATATAGCTTTTTCCCTATTAACAGCCAACCTGTCTGGCACTTTCCGTTCTTATCCGGGCAGTACTGATATTTTCCGGCTGTCACCAGCCTGTTTGTGCTGTAGCGGCACAGCCTGCCAAGCTTGGAAAAGCAATAATAGGTTCCGTCTATCTTGGCAACTGAAGTACATGCCGAGCCGTCTGCCTGGAAGTAATAGCGCCTTACTTTGCCGGATACCGTAATATTTTTCCATTTGTTTTTTATTTTTCTGCCGTTTTTATAATAGTAATATTTTCCGTTTTCTTTGTACAAGCCTGTTTTCTTCGCCGTTGCTGCTGTCGCTGCCGTCTCCGTCTCTGTCGAAGCTGCCTCCACCGTAACGGCTCCCGTCGAAACACAAAGCAGGAAACATACCAGTGCCAGAAACAGGATTTTGATTTGCTTCTTTCCCATTGATCCTTTCCCCCTCGTCTGTCAACTGCGCAAACGCTCAATCATTGCCCACAGGCTCTTCGCGGAATTGAAATTTTCCGGTATGATCTCTGCCGGGGAGAGCGTGATGCCAAATGCCTCGCTAATCTCACTGATGATAGACAGGATATCAAAAGAAGAGAGAATCTTATCGTCAATCAGCGCCTCTTCCACCCCAAAATCCACGTCGGGGCAAATGTCTTCAAGAATTTCCATTAGTTTATCCATAACGATATCCTCCTGTATTTGTACTCTATTTTACCACATTTTTTCAGGAAGCTCAACGCCGCCTCAAAGATTCTTTCAAAAAAGCACGGTCAATTTTCCCGTTTTTTGTGACCGGAAGCTCCTCCATCTGCCGAAATACATTCGGCACCATAAAATCCGGCAGATATTTTCCTGCCTCAAGGCAAATCTCTTTTTTGCCGATGTCCCCCTGGTAAAAGCAGACAATTTTGTTGCGCTCCCGGTCAAAAAGACAGCAACAGCTTTTGATCTGCTCCACTTTTTCCAATGCGCTCTCGATCTCTCCCAGCTCAATTCTGTGCCCCATATGCTTAATCTGAAAATCCTTGCGGGAGCGGAAGCAAAGATTTCCCTCCTCATCATAATATCCCAGGTCGCCGGTCCGGTAGATCAGTTCCCGGTAATTTCTGTTCAGCGGGTTTTGCACAAAAGCCTTCTGCGTCTGCTCTATGTTGCGGTAATATCCAAGCGCCAGACAGGTTCCGGCAACACAGATCTCGCCAAGCGCCTCCGCATCCGTTACCTGGCGGTCCTCCTCATCCAGCAGAAACACCTTTTCATTGGGAAATGCCTGCCCAATGGGAATCGTCTGTCCCGCTTCAAAAGCGCGCTCAATTTTATAATACGTGCAGTTGCAGGTAATTTCCGTCGGTCCGTACAGATTTACAAACATTGCCTGCGGATAATGTTCCCGCCAGTAGTTGAGATGCCGGATGGGCATGGTTTCCCCGGAAAACATCACCCTGCGGATTGACGAGGGGACCTTATAGGAGAATCCGTTTAAAATAGAAACGATCGACAATGCGGATACCGCCCACGTCAGATTCGTCACCTTCCTGTCATCCAGGAAATCCAGCAGGCGGGTAGGGATCGAGAAATATTCCCTGGGAATCAATTGTACGGCGGCTCCTGTTTTCAAACCGCTGTATATATCTTTCACAGACACGTCAAAATCCCACGGAGCCTGATTTCCCAGCACATCCTGAGCTGTGATCCCAAAGGCAGCGGTAAACTCATCAATAAAATCGATCACGGAACGATGGCACACCACAACCCCTTTGGGAACGCCCGTAGAACCGGAGGTAAAAAGCACATACAGCGGATCCATATCCGTTTGCTGCTCCCTGATGCGCTTTAACAGCTCCTCATCGGCTTTTTCTTTGCCAGGCGGCTCGAGGAGCAGCACGTCCCCCTTAAAAGAAAGCCCGCGGGCATATTCCTCATGCTCCGGCGCCGTAACCAAAAGCTCCGCTTCCAGCGTATCCAGAATCTGATTCAGCCTGTTTGCCGGCTGTGCCGCATCCAGGATGACGTAAAATCCGCCGGCATACACCACTCCCATCATGAGCTCAATCGTCCGTACACTTTTTTCCATCAGCAGGGCGACAGGCTTGCGCAGGCAGTCCCTTGCCGCCAGCCCGGTTCCGATCTTCTTCGCTTCCTCCATCAGTTCCCCAAAACTGCAGGAACTGTCTTTATCCGCAAACGCCGTTTTATCCGGCAAACGCTTTGCCGAATGCTCGAGATATTCCAATATACTTTTCATCCAATCCTTCTCCCTATCCGTCCAGCAAGCCCGCAAGCACTTTTGAAAACGCTCTTGCCGCATCGCCGTGCATATGTCCGTCCAGATCTGTAAAATTCTCTACGCTGTGATCCGTAAGAGAATAATACTCCCGGTTATTAAAATTGAGGTAACGGACTTCCTGCTGCTCAAAAAACTGTTCAAAATAATCTGCCGTCGCCTCATAGCTTTCCGAAAACTCCCGCAGGGTCACAGCCGGAAGCGGTGTTGTGACCGCCACAAATTCGATATCATTTTCTTTGCAAAGAGCAATCAGCTTCTTTAAATAATCCATATTCTGCGGAAGAAGATCCTCTGGATACACTGCTTCTATTCCGTCAAAAGAGAAGGTCGCCGGATCTACCGGATAGCGCTCGATAAAACCATCCTCATGATACTCCTGCGCCGCTGTCTGCATCCCCTCGCTGCTGTAATCCCGGTTCCATTTACGGCTTACCGTCTCTTTCAGATGCGCCAGCTCATAGGACAAGGGATACTCATACCAGGGGAAAAACATAGTGCGCAGGTTGCACTTGGCAACAGCCGTGAAAAAGTACTCCCCTTTTGCCAGGGAAAGCGGAAATTCATGATAGAACAAAAGATAATTGTTCCCTTCCTCCTTCTCCATCGCAAAGTAAGCGGGCGACACCTCATAGACAATCCGCTGCGGCTTATGCCCCTTTTCCAGAATCAGCTTTGCCAGAAAGTACGTATCTACGCTGTACTCGCCGCCCACACAGAGGTTGTGGCCGCTTCTTCCCGACACTTCCCGAGCAGCGGACGGATCAATGTTGATTTTCCCGTGGGAGGTTCCCATATAAATATCATCAAACGTTTGTGTTGTTACTGCATGGATATCGTTGCGGATAAAGGTGCAGGGATACAGCAGAAAATCCAGTGCCAGAAGAAGAAACACCGTGACTGCCGCAATCAATATCACGCAGGTTTTTTTCTTAAAATTGTGCATAGATAAATCCTCTCGGTGCTGCAGTAGAGCCAACCAATCCAATCATAACAAACAATAACAGATACACGGCAACGGCAGCCGGGACGGGCAGCGCCTCGATCCTCTGGCGCACATCCATTCCCCGTTCAGCCAGAACGCCCACCGTAACCATTACCACGCACCCCACCGCAATAATCAAAAGCGCCCAGGGTACAAAAGCGGTTCCCTGGCTGCCCGCTGAAATATCCAGAAGCTGAGCAGGATTAAAATGGGTAAACGCCTGTCGAACCATATAAACTCCCTGTGTAAGCGTGTCAGAGCGGTCAAAAAACCAGCGGAGATTGACAAGGATAAACGTCCGCACAATCGCAAAAATATGATACCAGGTTTCCTTTCCGCTGATATGCAGCGCTTTTTTCCAGCTTCGATATGTACCGCCCATTAATTCACTAAAAGCAATGATTCCGCCGTTTAACAGGCCATAAACAACGTATTTCCAGCTTGCGCCGTGCCAGATTCCCACGAGGAAAAATACGATCAGGTCCGCCAGGGCAATGGGCGCCACTCTGCCCGTCTTTTTCCCAAACGTTTTTCTGGACCATTTGGAAAATTTCATCATCCATTTTGACAACGACACCGGATAAAACACATAATTCATCATCCACTCGCCGAGCGTAATATGCCAGCGCTTCCAGAAATCCGCCATCGAAGTGGCAAGATACGGGCGGCGGAAATTCTCATCCATCGTAATGCCAAAAAGCTCGCCGATCCCGATCACAACATCCATTGCCCCGGAAAAATCAGCGTATAGCTGAATCCCATAAAAAAGCAGCCCAAACAAAGCAATCCCATTGTAGCGGTCCAAATCGCCCCAGATCGCGTCTGCAAATACACCCGCCCAATCCGCAATAATGATCTTCTTGGCAAAGCCCCAGAGAATCCGTTCCAGTCCGCGGCTGATATTGCGGAGCTCCAGCCGGTGGGGCGCCGTCAACTGCGGTGCAAGCCGCTCAAACTTCCCGATCGGCCCCTGCAAAAGCTGTGGAAAAAAGGACACAAACAGGGCGAATTTGAAGGGATTCTTTTCCGGCGTAATCTTTTTCCAGTAAACGTCCAGCAGATAGCCGGAGGATTGAAAGGTATAAAAAGAAATACCCAACGGAAAAATCATGGCCATGCCGGGAATGTTCCACGCAAAAACAGCATTCAGCGTACCCACAAAAAATCCCGTATACTTTACGATTCCCAGCATTCCCAGGTTGCAGACAAGTCCTGCCACCACTACTTTTTTCAGCGTCCGCGGACCGATTCCCTTTTGCTGAAGCCTGCCGATCAGCAAGCCAAAGAGATAAACTACCGCCGTAGAATACAGAATATAACATACATATCTGGCATTGCCGGACACATAATACAGGTAACTAAAGAGCAGCAGCACCACCCATTGTACCTTCTTCGGCACAAGATAGTAGACAACAACTGCCGCCAGCACAAATAATAGAAAGGCGTTCGACACCAGTGACATACGGTTTCCTCCAGTACTTTCATCAAGCGTTAAACAGGCTGTCCGCCATGAACTGGCAAACAGCCTTTACGCACCCTAATCAGAACATCAGTCCTCCGGTGAGGCATTCATTCCCGCCACCGCCGCTGCTGCCGCCGCTGCTCGGGCTGTAATTGTAATTTGAAGAACTGTCTTCATAGTAATAATCCGGTACCGGTAATTCATGATTCAGCGTATTCTGATCCGAGTTAAGGGACAGGCTGTGGAACACCAGATATGCCACATCGTCCTCCAGACAGAACTCCACCTCATCCGCATCTCCAAACGGGAAGGTATGGATCACTGCGCTGGTGTCATCCGCAAACGTCAGGCGGATGTTGTAGGTTGGTATGCTGCCGCCCGGCTGATACTCAGCAGGCGTACAATAAAGTGTCCGTGATTCCCCATCCTCAAATACATCGTCTTCTTCCAGCAGATTGTCCGCGAATTCTTCGCTGTTTACCTGAATTTCCACGCCCTTGATGTCTTTTCCTGTGGAGTTTTTGATTACAGGCTGATAATCCGTTTCTGTCTCTTCCTTGCCCAGCGTCTTAATCTCTTCTGCCTTTGTCTCTTCCTGCTCCGTTGCTTCCTGCTCTGTCGTCGCCTCCGTGTTTTCCTCCGCCATAACAGGCAGAGAGGTAAACGCCAGCAGGGCAGATACGCACAATACTTTCATTATCTGATGTTTCATTTTTCTGCTCTCCTCATGTCTTATATAATCGCTTTTATACCAAAGATTTTTTCTTTGAATTGTGATACCAGTAGGTTCCCTTTGCGCCGTATTTGAACTTAAAGCCCACATAAGTATTCGTTGCCTTCTGCGACTTTGCATCGCTGGAGGTATTAAAGTTCGGGTCAAAAACATAGGTCGTGCTGCCGATCTTGATTTCTACCCACGCATGCGCCCTGAATTTTGAAGGCTTTCCGTTGCTTCCCATTGCAGTCGGCACATAGCCTTTTACATACGTTGCGTCATATCCCAGCACGGTTGCCATCCAGCAGAAGGTTGCCGCCTGCGTATTGCAATCGCCCTTTTTCCGGCTGAATCCGTAATTTCCATAATAAGTCAGTGCCTTCTTTGTCGTCAGCCCGCTCTTTGAGTTATTGGTGTAGCTCAGCTTTGCGGACCACAAAAATGCCTTCTTCAAAGAAGCCAGTTTGGTCTTTGAGGTCACTGTATTGAGATTTGCTTTCAGGGCAACCAACTGCTTTGCCGCCTTTGCCGCTGTGCCTGTCCATTTTGTCGCCACGCCCTTTTTATCGATGTTGTAGTAAGCAGTCTTTCCGTTTGCCTTGATTTTATAGGCGCGCTTATTCGTCACCAGCTTGCCGGTTTTGGTGTTAAAATAATACAATTCCCCGTCAATCTTCTGCAGTCCTTTGACTTTCGCCCCATTCTTAATGTAATAAGGCTTTTCCCAGTGATCCTGCGTCGTCTCCGCAGCCTCTACCGCAGCGCCCTGCCCCTGATACAAAACCGGCGCTACAGCGAGTAAAATCAGCGCTGCCAACAGAACTGCCTTTAATGTCCCTTTTTTCATCTTCGTTTTCCCTCTCTCCTATTTCTCTCTGGGAGCCACCCCGTTCATGCGGAACACTCCCGTATGGTTATTCTTTGTCAACTGAATCTCAATATTGTCATACAGCAGCACATAATCCGTATAAGTCGCCTGTGAATCATCATCGAAATAATTGCAACTGTTGCTATCGATCGTCGTTTTCTTTGGCTGTCCGTACAGCTTCTGAATATCCGTCAGCAGTGTCGCGGAGATTAATCCTGTCTTTGCCAGCGTTCTGAGCCTTTTGGTTTTCGTGGCATTATACAGTCCCTTGCTGTTGAAGTAATATACTTTACCGCCGGCTGTCGCCCAGATTCCCGTCGCCGCATGGCTATTGGAATCAAATCCATAGGTCTTTTTATTGATTTTATAGGTTTTAAAGGTCACATAGAAGCTGTTTGCCTTCGCTGTATAAGCCGCTCCGTCTTTCCCAAAATAGAAACGGTATTTTTTCCCTTTCACCGTCAGGCTTTTCCACTTACTTTTTGTAACCTTTCCCTTTGCGCTAAAATAATAATACTTTCCGCTGATCTTCTGTAATCCGGTTACCGCCTTGTAATTCTTATAATAATGCGTCTTGCTGCTGTCCCATCCCTTTTTAATAGATGCGGCAGATGCCGTTGCCGGCGCCTGTATTACCAGAATACACAGCAATAAAACTATGAGCTTTTTCATATGTTTCTTCATATTTTCCCATCCTTCCTATTTCTCCTCTTTACAAGCTGAGATTCTTTTTATAAGCGTTGCCTTACCGTTTTTCTTCAGCTTTACTCCCTTTACTTTTACGCCCTTCTCATTCCAATAATCATACTTTCTCTCGACTTTTATTGTACTATAGGCTTCTTGTTATTGTCAATTTTTATTGCATAAGAAACTTATACAGGCTTTATACGCAACGTTTCAAAAATCCCCGCACAAGCCGGATACTGTGCGCAACCGCCTGTTTTTCAAACGTCTCATAATCCATATTCGCACTGTCATCCGCTTTATCAGAAATTGCCCTTATAATGATGAAAGGAATTCCATTGAGATAGGAGGTATGGGCGATCGCCGCTCCCTCCATCTCCGTACAAAAGCCGGCAAAATTGTTTATAATGCCTTCTTTTACGCTCTTATCCGAGATAAACTGGTCGCCGCTTACGATTCTTCCCTCAAACACCTTAATATCCGGGTTCACCTCTTCACAAACCTGCTTCGCAAGCGCCCTCATTTTTGCATCCGCCGCAAACGAAAACACTTCCATCTGCGGAACCTGCCCCAGTGGGTAGCCGAAACCGCTCGCGTCCATATCATGGTGCAGCACATCCGTAGAGATTACAATATCACCTATATCGATCTCCGCCTTCAACGAGCCGGCAATCCCTGTATTAAGAACTGCCGTCACCGAAAAATCATCCGCCAGGATCTGCGTACACACTGCCGCATTGACTTTGCCAATCCCGCTGCGCACTACCACTACCTCCTGCCCGTCAAGGACTCCCTCCTGAAACTCCATGCAGGCTTTTTTAACGACACGCTTAACCTCCATCGCCTCTTTTAAAGACGCCACTTCAACTTCCATAGCGCCGATAATCCCGATCTTACCCATGATGCTCCTCCTGTCTGAACTTTTCTCTCTGTTCCATCGCACAACCATATACGCAGGAATCTCTTTTACATAACCGCTTTTATTCTACTATTGCCCTTCTTTGTTGTCAAGAAACCGGCGCTTATGAAGCCTGGCGGCGCCGCAGGATTGTGGGGGCTTAGCATCGTCCGACATAATACCCCAGATCCGCAAACCGGATCTCGTCCGACAACCGGATCATTACCCGCTCATTGACCGCCAGCCTCTCGCCATTGACAAAGGTTCCGTTTGTTGAATTGAGATCATACAGATAATAGTCTTTTCCCTCCCTGATAATTTTTGCGTGAATGCGGCTGATGGACGGGTGGTCAATACAGATATCCGCCCTGCTCTTCAGCTTCCCTATCATATAGCTGTCATTCAGCAGCACAATGCTGTTGCGTTCCCGCGGATTCATGCTGATGAGGCTTAAATGCGGCTCATACGCTTCCTCCCCTTTATCAAGCAGTACTGTTGCCCCGATCGTCTGCGGCTTATCCGCCTTTTCCCTCTCCGGCGCAGACGCCTGATCCCTCTTCTTCTGCTGCTCTGCCCGATACGCATCCTGCATTTTCTTCATGCTCTGCCTGTCTGCCTTCTCCTCACGTATACGAATTTTTTCCTCTTCCTTTTTTTTGCGCTTTGTCTCCACGGAACACCCGTATCCGATCAGGCATATCAGAAGGAAGGAAATTCCGCCAAGCTGCGTCATGTTCAGTTCCCATATCCACGCTGCCGCGCCAACTGCTTCCGCCGCCAACAGGGCTGCCAGTATCGCCGCTGCTTTTTTCGCCGCGCCTTTTCCTTTTTTCTTTTTATTTCCTTCTCCTTCGGCGACGCCTTCCGTCCCCCTGTTTTTCTCCCTGCGGCGCCGCCTTTCTTTCTTCCTGTTTCCTGTTTGCTCCTTTTTCTTCCTGCCCTTTAAACCGTCTGTCCCTTCTATATCCCGACTGTCCCCGTGCACTCCTGTCTCTTCTCTTTCCCGGCTGTTTTTTGGCGCGCCTGTCCATTCCCGCTCCCGGCTGCCCTCCCGTATGCCTGTTCGTTCCTGCTCCCGGCTGTCCTCTCTCACTTCTTCTACATAGGTTCTTTTTGAACCTCCCGCCGTATAGCCCTCCGCAGCTTCCTCCGCCCGGCGTTCAAAAGGATGCCCTTCTTCCGGCTGCATTTCAAAAGCAACCTTTTTCAGAAGCCTCTCCAGACTGTAATTTTCCTCCATAGACCGGCGATAAACCTCATATCCCAGAAGCACCGCCCTGCTGTCTGCCTGATCCAGACGGCGCATGAGATACTCTGAGAGCTTTGCAAATGATTGGTGAATATCCCCTTCATATACCGGAAGATAGCAAAACAGCGGCTCCTTCGTCTCGATGTCCATATAGATCATCTCCGGCTCAAGCACCACCCGGTTAGAATCCAGCAAATATTTCTTTGTCTCCATAAGCGCTGCATACAGCCCTTTTATCAAAATTCGGATATCATCCGCTCCTATATATTCCTTTTCATAGATATTT
>CAZGMH010000002.1:49813-53216 GCA_964526765.1 uncultured Eubacterium sp. | reverse complement strand
AAAGCTGACCCGAATCCCGCGCCAGGACTCGCGAGCGGGTCTTGAACAAATTTAATGCCATGAAAATTTATGTTTTTTCATTCAAAATATCGGGTTATGAGAAAAGTTTTCAATATAATGCTTGTAATATACCCCTTGGGGGTATATAATGCGAATGGAATATGAATGATATCATTAAAAACCATACAAACTATCAGCGGAAGTTTTTTCTTCCTGCTGAGATGACAGGGGGAAACAGGTGCATGGGAGAAAACAAGCGCTGTTGTCATAAAACAGAGGAAGATACTTTAGCTGCGGGTTGCTGCCATAAGACAAAGGAACGGTCAGAAAAAGAGTACAAAGACCTGCTGAACCGTTTAAGCCGCATTGAGGGCCAGGTGCGGGGAGTAAAAGGAATGGTGGAGCGGGATGCCTACTGTGTGGACATTCTGACGCAGGTTGCCGCAATCAATGCGGCGCTGAACAGTTTTAATAAGGAGCTGCTCGCAAATCACATCCGAAGCTGTGTTGCGGAAAATATCAGAAACGGCAATGACGAAGTGATTGATGAATTAGTTATAACAATGCAAAAACTTATGCGGTAAGCAGCGGCATGAGTTGTATAAAATATTTATGCGGTAAGCAGAGACATGAGTTGTATAAAATATTTGTGCGGTAAGCAGAGAAATCAGAAGAGGTGAATTATGGAACAATATACAGTGACCGGTATGAGCTGTGCAGCCTGCAGCGCCCATGTGGAAAAGGCTGTTTCCAAAGTACCGGGTGTTTCCGGTGTGTCGGTCAGCCTTCTGACAAATTCCATGAGCGTGGAGGGCACGGCGGCTTCCCGGGATATTATCGACGCAGTTGTACACGCCGGATATGGCGCATCCTTAAAGGGAGCCGAAACAAAGGCACAATCCGGTTTTGATGAGGAGGCTTTGAAGGATCATGAGACGCCGAAGTTAAAAAAACGGTTGATTGCATCTATTGTATTTTTGCTTCCGCTGATGTATGTATCTATGGGGCACATGATGTGGAATTGGCCGCTTCCGGCTTTTATGGCGGATAATCATGTGGCGATGGGATTATACCAACTGCTGCTCACTGTTGTAATTATGGTGATTAATCAGAAATTTTTTGTCAACGGTTTTACAGGCCTGCTGCACAAATCTCCAAATATGGATACGCTGGTAGCTCTGGGCTCAGGGGCATCCTTCGCCTACAGCACCTATGCATTATTTGCAATGACAGGCGCCCAGATGCGCATGGATATGGATGCCGTCATGGTATATATGGATGAATTTTATTTTGAGTCTGCGGCAATGATACTGACATTAATCACTGTCGGGAAAATGCTGGAAGCTTACTCAAAGGGAAAAACGACAAACGCGTTGAAGAGCCTGATGCAGCTTGCGCCGAAGATGGCGACGGTTGTCCGGGGAAATGAAGAAGTAACCGTTCCGGTGGAGCAGGTGCGCACAGGAGATATTTTTGTGGTTCGTCCCGGCGAGAGTATTCCGGTGGACGGAGTTGTCCTGGAGGGAATGAGCGCCGTGGATGAGGCGGCGTTGACAGGCGAGAGTATCCCGGTGGACAAAGAGGCGGGAGACAATGTTTCGGCGGCAACGCTGAACCAGTCCGGTTTCTTAAAATGTGAGGCAACCCGTGTGGGAGAGAATACGACGCTTTCCCAGATTATCCGGATGGTCAGCGATGCGGCGGCAACGAAAGCCCCGATTGCGAAAATCGCGGATAAAGTATCCGGCGTCTTTGTACCGTCCGTTATCACAATCGCAGCGATTACAATTATTATCTGGCTGCTTGTGGGACAGGATTTCGGATTCGCTCTGGCAAGGGGCATTTCCGTTCTCGTTATCAGTTGTCCGTGCGCCCTTGGGCTCGCCACTCCGGTTGCCATCATGGTCGGCAACGGTATGGGAGCGAAAAACGGCGTGTTATTTAAGACGGCGGTTTCACTGGAAGAAACCGGAAAGATTGATATTGTTGCTTTGGACAAGACCGGAACGATTACGGGCGGCCAGCCGAAAGTAACGGATATTATACCCGCAGAGGGTATCACAGAGGACGCATTGCTCAGGGCGGCATATGCACTGGAACAAAAAAGCGAACATCCGCTTGCCCGGGCGATTATTGATTATGCGTCGGAGCAATCCCTGAAAGAGAGCGCTGCGGAGGAATTTCAGGCTGTTCCCGGAAATGGATTGTCCGGTATGTGGAATGGCAGATTGCTGACTGCGGGAAATCTGAATTTTATTCAGACGAAGGCGGAAGTTTCCCCGGCGACGCTAAACCAGGCGAACCGGCTTGCCGAAAACGGAAAAACACCGCTGTTTTTTGCTGAGGGCGGCAAACTGACCGGTATTATCGCAGTGGCGGACGTCATCAAGGAGGACAGCCCGAAGGCGATTTCCCAGCTTCAGAATATGGGCATCAAAGTAGTTATGCTGACAGGGGATAACGAGCGTACGGCGAAGGCAATCGGCCGTCAGGCGGGCGTAGATGACGTTATCGCAGGCGTTTTGCCGGACGGAAAAGAAAGCGTCATCCGAAAACTTGGCAGGGATGGCAAAGTGGCGATGGTGGGCGACGGCATCAATGACGCGCCGGCTCTGACCCGCGCAGATATCGGAATCGCAATCGGCGCCGGAACGGATGTGGCGATTGATGCGGCGGATGTCGTTCTGGTAAAGAGCAGCCTGAACGATGTCCCGGCGGCAATCCGTCTGAGCCGTGCGGTACTCCGCAATATTCATGAAAACTTATTCTGGGCATTTATTTACAATGTAATCGGCATTCCATTGGCCGCCGGAGTGTGGTATCATGTACTTGGTTGGAAACTGAATCCAATGTTCGGCGCCGCCGCCATGAGCCTGTCCAGTTTTTGTGTGGTGACAAATGCACTGAGACTGAACTTTGTAAAAATGCACAGCACGAAAAGAGATAAAAAAAGAAAACATAAAAGGAAAGAGGTAGAGACAACAATGGAAAGAACAATGATAATCAAAGGAATGATGTGCGGACACTGTGAGGCGAGAGTAAAAAAATGCCTGGAGGCATTGCCGGAAGTAGACGAGGCAGTTGTAAGCCATGAAAAGGGAACCGCAGTTTTGACATTGAACGCAGAAGTGGCAAATGATGTGCTGAAAAAGGCAGTAGAAGATCAGGATTATGAAGTAGTTTCTGTTCAGTAGGCAGGAAACAGATAGAAAAGGCGCTGTGTAAGAGGGAAAACCAATTACATGGCGCTTTGATTGATGAGGATAATGTCTTTTTATAGATGACCGTACCGATAATGTGGAGGGCGCCAAAAGCGTCGGAATGCACGGAGTGATATTCGAAAATAATTTTGAGGAAATCAGGCGTAAATTTAAATTATAAGGACATAGATTTAAACTGTAAT
>CAZGMH010000002.1:3127-49713 GCA_964526765.1 uncultured Eubacterium sp. | reverse complement strand
TTTGAGGAAATCAGGCGTAAATTTAAATTATAAGGACATAGATTTAAACTGTAATGAATGATTTGAGAAAAGAATTGGACTATTTTAATATTGGATTGGATTACGGCGGGAATCAGGACCGGTTAAAGGATAAGTTTATGAAAATGGGAGGATGCGCAGCGGTAACAGCCTGTGACAGCTGCATCTATCTGAGCCTGTACAAAGGAAAGGATATTCTGTATCCCTATGACAAAGGCAGTCTTGGACAGGAAGATTATATCCGGTTTACAAATATTATGAAACCATATCTGCATCCCAGAATAAACGGTATTGACCGGCTGGAAATTTACCTCGACGGAATGGGAGCGTATTTGAGGGATGCCGGGGAAACGGAACTGACAATGGAAGCGCTGCCCGGACACTGTGATTTGAAAGAGGCAGTCTTTGCCGTAAAGGAGCAGATTGACGGCGGGCTTTTAGCGCCGTGTCTTGTTCTCAAACATCAGAATCCGGCGTTCAGGGATTATGTGTGGCACTGGTTTTTACTGACCGGATATGAACAGACGGAAGAAAACCTGATGGTAAAGGCGGTCACATATGGAAGCTGGCAGTGGATGAACTTCGGGGAGCTGTGGGATACCGGATATGAGAAAAAAGGCGGTTTAATCCTATATCGGTTGTGAGTTTATATTGTGAAGTTAAAGAGGAACGAATGATATCCTGCTGGCTTTCCTTAAGGTTTTGTGATAACATATCCCTATAAAAAATATGGTGAACAACAGGAAGGGAGTTATTATTTACTGTTATCTGACAGTTAAAAGATATGAAGGGTTTGAAAGGAAAATCAATATTATTTTCTATTCTGATGGCCGTCTGCATCCAATTCTGGGGATGCGCCGGCGCATCAGAGTATCCGGCAGCGCAAAATACAGTTGACGCCGCCGAAAGCCAGGCTCAGTCTGCAGAGCAGACAAGCCGGTCGGATGTTTTACCGCAGACCGGTCAGCCAGGGATAACGCTGGAGGAAATACCGGAATATTCCGGTGAGCCGTATGTGGAGATTTATAACAATGAACCGGATTTTTCCGGGGATGAGATGGTCGCGGAATCCTACGAATATTATGAGGAACTGGATGAACTTGGACGCTGCGGCACGGCAATCGCGGATATCGGCAGCGATCTGATGCCAACGGAGGAACGGGGAGCCATCGGCCAGATAAAACCCTCCGGCTGGCACACCGTAAAATATGATGTTGTGGACGGCAATTATCTCTACAACCGCTGTCATTTGATCGGATACCAGCTGACGGCGGAAAACGATAACGAGAATAATCTCATAACGGGTACCCGATACATGAACGTGGAGGGAATGCTTCCCTTTGAAAATATGGTGGCGGAATATATCGAGGAGACGGACAATCATGTCCTGTACCGTGTCACCCCCATATTTGAGGGGGACAATCTTGTGGCCTCCGGCGTACAGATGGAGGCGGAATCCGTGGAGGATGAAGGCGAAGGCGTCTGCTATAATGTGTATGTTTATAATGTTCAGCCGGGTGTGGAGATTGACTATGCAACCGGTGAGAGCCGGGAAAGCAGTGATATTGCGGAGGAACAATCTGAAAATACATATGTATTGAATACAAATTCAGGGAAATTCCACCTGCCGGACTGCTCCGGGGCGGCGGATATCAAGGAGAGCAACCGGGAAGAATTTACCGGCAGCAGGGAGGAATTGATTTCTATGGGATATGAACCCTGCAAGAGATGCAATCCCTGAAAATTTCAAAATAGAAGCTGTGGAAAGGAATTGTTGTAAAAAGGAAAAAGCATGGTGGAAAGAAAGTGTGGTATATCAGGTTTATCCGAGAAGCTTCTGTGACAGCAGCGGCGACGGAATCGGAGACCTCAACGGAATTATCAGCAGCCGGCGCTTTATTGTCTGTTTCTGGTAGTCATGATGCCGTTTTGATGCCGTAATGATGTAAGCTGATGATTACACGGAGGTGCGACACTTTGATAAAAATATTACTTGTGGAAGATGAAAAGCCGATTTCTAATCTGATGAAAATGAGCCTGACAAAAAATGGCTATATGTGCGATTGCGCTTATGACGGCGAACAGGCTCTCGCTGCGATTGATGAAAATGTATATGATTTGATTTTGCTGGATGTGATGCTGCCAAAAATTGACGGGTTTGAATTGATGGAATATATTCGTCCGCTTGAGATACCGGTTATATTTATCACTGCGAAAAATGCCGTGACAGACCGGGTAAAGGGACTGAAATCCGGCGCGGAGGATTATATTGTAAAACCTTTTGAAATTATTGAGCTGCTGGCGCGAATTGACGTGGTACTGCGGCGTTACCATAAATCGGATGACCGGATTGTGCTGGACGACGTCGAGATCGACGTGCGTTCCATGCGGGTACAAAAGGCGGGAGAGGAAATATTTCTGACTCCGAAAGAATATGAGTTGCTGCTTTTGTTTGCACGCAACCCGAACACGGCGCTGTACCGCGGAACGATTTATGAGCGGGTATGGGGCGGAATCCTGGGATACGGGAGCAAGACCGTAGACCTTCATGTGCAGCGCCTCAGAAAAAAGATTGGCTGGGAGCAAAAACTGAAATCTGTAAACAAGGTAGGATACCGGCTGGAGGTATAACAGATGAAATTCCGGTTGAAAATTATGCTGTGCATGGTCGCGCTTATGGCGATTCTGTTTGGGATTGGCGGAAGCCTTCTGATTGCAATTTCTTTTCAGAGCTCCTTAGACAGGGAGCGGCGGACTGCGCAAAATTCCTACAGGATGCTGATACGCACGCTGCAGATTCTGGATGGCGTGGACATGTGGGCGGACGGGAAGGATGTATCGGCATCTCTCCAGAACCTGATGGAAAAGGGAGGCGCCCTCTGGAGCGACTGTCAGCTCACCGACGGGAAGAAAAGCTATTATCATATGGGAAGTAAGCAGGAGATTTTCAGAAAGGTGGATGACCAGATTGACGAGGAGCACTATGCGATTGCATATGTGACCGGAAATGGGCAGGAGCAGTACATGCAGTTATCCGGGGTGTTGGATGTCGGGGGCGATCAGCTTTATCTGGACGTTCTCTATGATATTACTTCCGTATATGAGATGCGGAATGAACAAAATTCTGTGTTTTACCGGATTTTTGCGGTAATGCTCATTTTCTGCCTGATTCTGGCGTGGCTCATTTCCATGCTTTTGACGCGGCCGCTCTCAAAATTGTCCAGGGCTGCCAGGGAGATTGCTTCAGGAAATCTTTCGTTCCGGAGCGGTGTGGATTCATCGGATGAGATTGGGATTCTTGCCCATGATTTTGATGAAATGGCACAGCAGGTAGAACTGAGCATCGAGGAAATAAAGGAGTCTATGGAGCGTCAGGAAGCTTTTATGGGAAGCTTTGCCCATGAGTTAAAAACGCCGATGACCTCCGTGATCGGTTATGCAGATTTAATCCGCGGGCAGACATTGTCCCAGGAGGAGAGTGCTGAAGCTGCAAATTATATTTTTACCGAGGGGAAAAGACTGGAAAGCCTGTCCCAAAAGCTTCTTTCGGTATTTATGGTGAATCAGCAGGAAAATGTATTTCTGCTCTGTTCACCGGGACAGCTTATTTCGGACTTCCTGGAATATCTGAGTCCGGTCTATTTAAAATTCGGTATTCAACTGGAGGCAGAGTGTGAGGAGGGAACCTGTTTACTGGAAATCGACCTGGTCAAAACATTGCTGCTGAATCTGGTGGACAATGCCCGGAAAGCTATGGATGGCGGCGGAAAAATCAGGATATCCTGTCAGATGACAGATGACGGCTGCAGGATAAGCTGCCGGGACAACGGGCGCGGAATCCCAAAGGAATCGTTGGAGCATCTGACAGAAGCATTCTACCGGGTGGATAAATCCCGTTCCCGCGCCCAGGGAGGCGCCGGACTGGGATTAACCCTGTGCAGTAAGATTGCCGAAATTCACGGCGGAGCTTTGCACATTGAGAGCGTTGTCGGACAGGGGACTATGGTAAGTGTAATATTGCGGGGTGGACGGACATGAAAAGAAAACGGACAGGCAGTATTTTTGTAATTTTTACTCTGGCGGCTGTGCTGGCGGGCTTTTCCCTGCCGGGTCTGACCGCGGATTATCAGGAAAAACAGAATTTATCGCAGGTGGATGTCTATGGAAGCGAAGCCGTACAGTTTCCGACCTCCTATCATGTGCTGGATTGTATCAAGCTGTTATCATATGGGTATGAGGAAGTGGAATTGGAGAGCGGTAAAATACATACCGACGAGGAGATTCAGGAAATTTCCCGGGAATTTCTGACATATTTTACACAAAAGGCGCTTATTCCGAAGGACAGCGAGATTGACAGCTTTAAAAGCAATGTGTTTCTGGCGATGAAAAAAGAACCGGAAGAGGAGCCGGTGACAGAGTCCGAAGAAAATGTGGTTTCCGAAGAAAGTGTGGATTCCGGAGAAAACGAAACTTACGACGGAAATACGGCTTCGGATGTTTACAGCTACACGGATAGTTATACAGTAAAAGCCATAAGGCGAAATGACCGTCTGGATGCTGTGATGAACGAAATGGACATCGATAATGAACCGCAGAGCATATCCGCTATTGTATGGCAGTGCCTGATTCAGGATCAATATGGCAATGAGTTGTACCTGTGGATTGATGATCTCAGCGGGAAAGTGATATCATTCCAATATATCCTTGATGTATCTCTGGCAGACTATATGGGATTTAACGCCGAGGATATCCGGTATGATTATACGTATATGGAAGATTTTTTGAAGGAATATTATGAATTTTCTGATGTCGCTGTCGTATATGAGGATGGCGGGAGTTCATGGTATTTATTTGCTGATAAGTCGGACGAGAGAGCGCTGGTGGATCTGACAAACCACGGACAGTATGTTCTGATGTTTAATACACATTAGGATTCGCCGTGCCGGAATTCCGGCACGGAATGACTCATGAATGACTCTTTTCCAATCATTTTGCCGTTAATTTTGCTTGAATAAATGAAATTTATACAGTATAATTCATTCATGCAGATTGTATTAAAAAATACAATTTAGCATGTGAGTATATTTCATATATCAGGAGGTTATTAAAATGGGAAGATTACAGGGTAAAGTTGCTGTAGTTACAGGCGGAAACTCAGGAGTAGGCGCCGCAACCGCGCTTTTGTTTGCAAAAGAGGGTGCAAAAGTTGTTATCAGCGCCCGCCGGCAGGCTCAGCTTGAAGAAGTGGCGTCGAAAATCCGTGAGGCGGGAGGCGAGGTTTTACCGGTAATAACGGATATCTCAAAGCCGGAAGATGCCAGAAATTTAATAGAAAAGACGGTTGAGGCATTTGGAAAAGTGGATATTCTGATCAATAACGCGGGGGTTCTCGAGGCGGGATTAAAACCGATCGACCGTGTGGAAGATGCAGATATGAACCGTATTATCGATACAAATACGAAAGGAACCATGTATTGTGTACGCGAGGCAAGCAAAAAAATGCTGGAGAACGGACAGGGTTCGATTGTAAATGTAGCGTCTGTTGCCGGCGTATTAGGATGCGGAGGCGCCGCTTATGTAGCGTCTAAAGCCGCTATCGTGGGAATTACAAAACATACGGCTCTCAGATTTGCCGGGACGGGCGTCCGCTGCAACGCAGTGTGTCCAAGTACAATCGCGACACCTATGGTTGCAAATATGACGCCCGCAAATATGGATCCGGATATGATTGGGCAGATGGCAAAACATGCAGATTTAAAAATCCAGCCGTGTATGCCGCAGGATGTTGCCAATATTTTACTGTTCCTTGCCAGTGATGAATCCCGTGCAATTACAGGACAGGCAATTGTCAGCGATTTTGGAAGTACGCTTTGATTATAGGACCGGAACAGGGCGAAGCTGTGCTTCCTTATTGCTTCGCAATAAGCGTCCGGCGCAAAAATGCCTGATCCCTCAAGATTGAGGGGGCAATGGCGTTGAGATGCCGCAGATATTTTTATATAAACAGACCGCCGGAAAAGGAATCCGCTTTTTTACAGTTTCTTTCCCGGCGGCCTGTGATATTATGTGACGATATTGTGCGATTTACTATAACATATGTTCTTCATCCTCTTCCTGGACAAATTCGATATGGTTTTCAGCCATTTTTGAAATTCTGGCGAGAGAATATACGGGAATGCCCTGCTGGGTCAGCTTTTCCCGTCCGGGCTGAAATGATTTTTCAATCAAAATGCCGATTCCCGCAATTGTCGCATGTGTTTTGCGAATCAGGCGGACTGCTCCGGTTGCCGCTTCCCCGTTTGCGAGAAAATCGTCAATAATCAGAACATGGTCATTCTCATCTATCAGATTCATAGCAAGCGTCAGTTCGTAGCTTGTCCCTTTTGTAAAAGAAGTCACAACCGTCTGATATAAGTTTTTATTCAGAACACTGGAAGGCTCTTTTTTCAGGATAATCATCGGAATATGCATGGCAATGGCAGTTGCCAATGCCGGAGCGATACCGGAACTTTCAATGGTAATTATCTTTGTGATTCCCTGCCCTTCAAAATGTCTGGCAAATTCGCCTCCAATCTGCTGCATCAGAACCGGATCAATCTGATGATTAATAAAACTGTCTACTTTTAAAATATTTTCATTTACCGCTATTCCTTCCGCAAGGATTTTTTCTTTTAATAATTGCATGAATATGCCTCCCTGAATCAATCAACGTTATACTGATTATAACACAGGAAAGAAATTCCTCAACAGAAAATGTGAAAGGGGCGGCAGAAAAAAACGCAAAATCACCGGAAATGTATTTGAGAGAATATGATTTGGATTATGCCATGCATCTGTATTTATCCGCAAAAGAATTTTCAGCTTTACAACAGAATATGATTATGAAATAATAATTTCATGAATATTACATTGTATACAGTAGGGAAAATTAAAGAAAATTTTTACCGGCAGGCGATTGACGAATATGTAAAACGGCTTGGGCGGTACTGTAAATTAAAGATTGTGGAAGTGACGGACGAAAAAACGCCGGAGAGAGCCGGCGAAGCTGAAGAATTTCAGATTAAGGAAAGGGAAGGAGAACGCCTGGCAAAACAGATAAAAGACGGCGTCTATCTGATTGCTCTTGCCATTGATGGTAAAAAGCTGGATTCGATTGCCTTTTCGGAAAAAATAGGGAATCTGGGACTTCACGGCACAAGTGAAATCGGGTTTGTGATCGGCGGTTCTCTGGGGCTCTCCGATAAAATTTTGAAACGGGCTGATATGTGTTTGAGTTTTTCCGATATGACTTTCCCGCATCAGTTGATGCGGGTGATTCTGTTGGAGCAGATTTACCGTGCATATCGGATTCTTGGAAATGAGCCATATCATAAGTAAGGGCGTATGGGGAAAATGTAAAAAGGGCTTTAAGCGGCATTATTTGTATGACAATGCTTAGGCATTTTCATAAATATATTAAGGAAAGGATGATGTATTATGAGAAAAAATGGTGTGATTGGAGGATGCACACATAATATTATCCTCTAATTATTAATAAAAGGAGTTTTTATCGTACATGAAAAAGAAAATGACTTAAATGAATGTATACACGAACCGGCAATACCGCAGACAGGGCATAGCTATGCATATGATTAAGATTTTAATTGAGGAAGCAAAGAAAAGAGGCGTCACGGAAATAAGTTTGGATGCAACGGAATCGGGACGTTTGCTGTATAAAAAATGTGGTTTTATTGAATCAGATGAATGTATGGTACTAAGTGTGAACAATTGAAACTGAATGACATGGTAAACGGAATGACATGGACGGGAAACCGTCAGAAATTTACAAAAAGCATATAGATATGGACTGAAGAGATACCAGAATATAAGGAGGAAACGGAGCATGAATGTTATTGAATTACTGGACAAATTACAAAGAGAAGCCATGCATAACGAGGCGTTAAAGTCTGAACTACTGGAAACGCGAAAAGCCTCAAGCCCATTGGAAGCATTTTGCGCAAAATGCCGGGAGTTGGGATATGAAATTTATGAGATGGATCTGGTTTTAGCCGGAGAGGAATTTTATGCAACGATGAAGCGCAGTACAAACGGCGGCGGTGAAAATTCTCCCATGCTTGCAGGAGAGGACGATTTTTACGAAATGTTTTTTGCAGGACTAAAGTAAAAGTTTCGTTGCGATACTATCTTTTTTCATGTATAATGAAAACGTTGATGATAATATTTATAGTACAGGAGGAAAAATAATGCCGCAGAGAACAGATATTCATAAGGTATTGATTATTGGCTCCGGTCCGATTATTATCGGACAGGCATGTGAATTCGATTATTCAGGCACTCAGGCGTGTAAAGCATTGAGAAAGCTTGGATATGAAATTGTGTTGGTAAATTCTAATCCGGCAACAATTATGACGGACCCGGAGATTGCCGACGTGACTTATATTGAACCGCTTAATGTGGAGCGGATTGAGCAGATTATCGCAAAAGAGAGACCAGATGCATTGCTGCCGAACCTGGGCGGTCAGTCCGGTCTTAATTTATGTTCCGAATTATCCAAAGCAGGGATATTGGACAAATATAATGTACAGGTTATCGGCGTACAGGTAGACGCCATTGAGCGGGGCGAGGACCGAATCGAATTTAAACATACGATGGAAAAGCTTGGTATCGAGATGGCGCGCAGCGAGGTTGCATACTCAGTAGAGGAAGCGTTGGCGATTGCCGATAAGCTGGGCTATCCGGTCGTTTTAAGACCGGCGTATACAATGGGAGGCTCCGGCGGCGGACTTGTATACAATGTGGAAGAATTAAAAACCGTTTGCGCCCGCGGGCTTCAGGCAAGCCTTGTTGGCCAGGTATTGGTAGAGGAATCCATTCTCGGATGGGAAGAACTGGAATTGGAAGTTGTGCGCGATGCGGCTAACAATATGATTACTGTCTGCTTTATCGAAAATATTGATCCGCTCGGTGTTCATACCGGAGATTCTTTCTGTTCCGCACCGATGCTGACAATCTCAGAAGAAGTTCAGAAACGCCTTCAGGAGAAATCCTATAAGATTGTGGAATCTATTCAGGTCATCGGCGGTACAAATGTGCAGTGGGCGCATGACCCAAAGACAGACCGTGATATCATTATTGAAATCAACCCCAGAACATCCCGTTCCTCCGCGCTGGCATCTAAGGCAACCGGATTTCCAATTGCACTTGTATCCGCAATGCTGGCAACCGGATTGACATTGGCGGATATCCCATGCGGAAAGTATGGTACGCTGGATAAATATGTGCCGGACGGCGACTATGTAGTCATCAAATTTGCACGCTGGGCATTCGAAAAATTCAAAGGGGTGGAAGATAAACTCGGTACACAGATGCGCGCTGTGGGTGAAGTTATGAGTATCGGAAAAACTTATAAAGAAGCATTCCAGAAGGCAATCCGAAGTCTGGAAACCGGGCGTTACGGACTGGGCCATGCAAAAGACTTTGACCGGAAATCGAAGGAAGAACTTTTAAAAATGCTGATTCATCCGACCAGCGAACGTCATTTTGTCATGTATGAGGCTCTGCGCAAGGGCACTTCTGTGGATGAAATTCATGAGCTGACAAAGGTAAAACACTATTTTATTGAACAGATGAAAGAACTGGTGGAAGAAGAGGAAACTCTGCTGTCCTGCAAGGGCGGCCTGCCATCGGATGAAGCTCTGATTACTGCGAAAAAAGACGGTTTTTCCGATAAATATTTAAGTCAGATTCTTGAAATATCAGAAGATGCGATTCGGAACAGAAGAATTGCTCTTGGAGTTGAGGAAGCATGGGAGGGTGTTCACGTCAGCGGCACAGAAAACAGCGCATATTATTATTCTACCTATAATGCGCCGGACAAAAACCCGGTAAGCGTTGAAAAGCCAAAGATCATGATTCTCGGCGGCGGTCCAAACCGTATCGGGCAGGGCATTGAATTTGACTATTGCTGCGTACACGCTTCACTGGCATTGAAAAAGCTGGGATTTGAGACCATTATCGTAAACTGCAATCCGGAGACAGTTTCCACAGATTATGATACTTCCGACAAGCTTTATTTTGAGCCTTTAACCCTGGAAGATGTGTTAAGTATTTATAAAAAAGAGAAACCGGTAGGGGTTATTGCACAGTTTGGCGGTCAGACACCGTTGAATCTGGCGGCAGATTTGGAAAAGAACGGAGTAAAGATACTTGGAACGGCTCCGGCTGTGATTGATCTGGCGGAGGACAGAGACCGGTTCCGCGCCATGATGGACAAACTGGACATACCGATGCCGGAATCCGGGATGGCTGTGAATGTGGAGGAAGCGCTGAAAATCGCGGACGAAATCGGCTATCCGGTTATGGTACGTCCTTCCTACGTTCTCGGCGGACGGGGAATGGAGGTTGTCTATGATGCAAAGAGTATGGTTGGATATATGAATGCGGCAGTAGGCGTTACGCCGGACCGCCCGATTCTGATTGACCGTTTTCTCGGACACGCTACGGAGTGTGAGGCGGATGCGGTCAGCGACGGAACACACGCTTTTGTTCCGGCTGTTATGGAGCATATTGAGCTTGCAGGCGTACATTCCGGTGATTCCGCATGTGTTATTCCATCCAGATATATTTCAGAAGAAAATGTAAACACGATTAAGGAGTATACGAGGAAAATTGCGGAGGAAATGCATGTCAAAGGTCTGATGAACATGCAGTATGCAATCGAAAAGGGCAAGGTATTTGTGCTTGAGGCAAACCCACGGGCATCCAGAACAGTTCCGCTCGTATCCAAGGTATGCAATATCCGTATGGTTCCTCTCGCTATTGACATTGTGACCTCCGAGCTGACCGGGCGGCCGTCTCCGGTGCCGGAATTGAAAGAACAAAATATTCCGTATTACGGGGTAAAGGAAGCCGTATTCCCGTTTAATATGTTCCAGGAGGTAGACCCTCTGCTTGGACCGGAAATGCGCTCAACAGGGGAAGTCCTTGGATTATCCGTATATCCCGGAGAGGCCTTCTACAAAGCCCAGGAGGCAACCCAGACAAAACTTCCGCTGTCCGGAACGGCGCTCATCTCTGTCAACGACAAAGATAAGGAAGAAGTCATTGATGTGGCAAGGGATTTTGAGCGGTATGGATTTAAGATCATGGCATCAAAGGGAACCTGCAAGGTACTTGAAGAAGCGGGAATTAAAGCGGAAATGGTCAAAAAGCTCCAGGAGGGCAGACCAAATATGCTGGATTTGATCACAAATAATTCCGTAGACCTGGTCATCAATACCCCAAGCGGACAGGAAAGCAAGGATGATGACAGCTATTTGAGAAAAACGGCAATCAAGAAAAAGGTGCCGTATATGACGACGATAGCGGCTGCCAAGGCGACAATCAGCGGCATCAAATCCGTGAAAAAATACGGAAACAGCAGTGTGAAATCCCTCCAGGAGCTGCATTCCGAAATCAAAGATAAACTGTAAATAACAATTCATAGAATATCTGTTTTTTTCATATACTTCATTATGAGAAAACAGAGAAAAAAAAGTATGGTTCACCAGGTTACGGATCGTTTGGGGCTCCCCAAAGATTTAATGCTTGGTGAACCAATTGTGACAGTCACCGGAAGAAGTGATTTGACAATTGAGAATTATAAGGGTATTCTGGAATATCGAACAGATAAGATTCGTCTGTCCCTGAAGCACGGTCAGATAGAAATATGCGGAAAAGCGTTAAAAATCGAATACTATACCAATGACGATATGAAGATTACCGGGTGTATAGACCGGGTGGAATATGGTATGTGAGGGGACGCCTTTTGCTTAAATTTATTAAATTTTTCCGGGGATACCTGCATGTGGTGATTCATGGATATTCACCGGAACGTTTTTTGAATCTGTGCAGTAACTTAAATATTGTTCTCTGGAACTTAACCCCCACCGGGGACGGATATGCTTTCTGCATCAGCCTGCAGGCATTCCGGCGTCTGAAACCGATTTTGAGAAAAACGGGGACACGTATCCGTATTACAAAAAGGTGCGGCCTTCCGTTTTTTCTGTTTCGCTACCGCAGGCACCGCTTTTTTCTGTGTGGTATCTGCTGTGCCTTTGCCCTGCTGCTCCTGATGACGCAGTTTGTGTGGAAAGTGGAAATCACAGGAAATTCCTTTTACTCCAATCAGGTGCTCCTGAAATTTCTGGAGGAATCCGGCGTGGGATATGCAAGCCTGAAGAAAAACATGGATTGTGAGGAAATTGAGACAATGCTCCGCAAACAGTTTGACGATATTACATGGGTTTCTGCCAGGCTTTCGGGAACCAGGCTTTATCTGACGGTTCAGGAGCGGGTGGAGGGAACGTCCGGCGGCACGGTCAGCGGGGAAGCCCCCGCCGATTTGGTTGCGGATTATGCCGGTACGGTAGATTCTATTGTTGTCAGAAGCGGAACGCCCCTTGTGGAAAAAGGCGATTCGGTGGAACCCGGGGATATTTTAGTGTCCGGGCGCGTAGATATTATGGATGACGCGGGAGAGGTGTCTTCCAGTAATTACTGCCGGGCCGATGCGGATGTATGGATTCAAACATCACTGCCTTATCAAAATGATTTTCCCGTTGTCTATGAACAGCCGGAGGCGACCGGAAAGAAAAGCTATGCATGTTCCGTTATTTTTGACAAAAATTTTCTGCTGATAGGGAAGAAAATGCCTGTTGAGGAAAAATGGGACAGCATGACCGTGTTATATCCGGTCAAGTTCGGGGAAGATTTTTATCTGCCCTTTCAGATAGCAGTTACAAGGCAGGAGCAGTATGAAATTACCCGGCATACATATACGGATGAAGAGATAAAAGAAAAGTCCCTGCATGAACTTGAATTATATTGTGAAAAATTAAGAGAAAACAGTATTCAAATTTTGTCAAATAGTGTTATTATAGATAAAAACGGATCAGACGTATCTGTACACGGCAGCCTGGAAGCTTCTGTGCCGGCACAGAAATTTCAGGACATAAGTCCGGCGGATATGGAGGAAGGAACTTCAGAATATGGGATTGACGCAGCAGATGATGGACATTCCGATTGATCATATGTCAAATGTATTCGGAAAATTTGATGCCTGGCTGAAGCAGATTGAAAAATATTTGCAGGTCACGATGGTAGTCCGTGACAGTAATTTAAAGATTATGGGCGAGGAGCCTGACGTGGAAAGCGCCTGCCATGTGTTAGAACAGCTTTTGGAGCTTTCCAGGCGGGGCAATGATATCACCGAACAGAATGTGACCTATGCACTGGATATGTGCGGCAGAATCAACCGGAATCCCTTGATTGAAGCAGATAACGAGATTATCTGCCATACGGTTCAGGGGAAGGCAGTAAAGCCAAAAACTCTTGGTCAAAAGGATTATGTGGATCAGATTCGCGATAAGATGATTGTTTTTGGAATCGGGCCGGCAGGTACGGGAAAAACCTACCTGGCAATGGCAATGGCGATTACCGCCTTCAAGAACGGGGAAGTGGGGCGGATTATACTGACCCGTCCGGCAATTGAGGCAGGAGAGAAGCTTGGATTTCTGCCGGGTGATTTACAGAGCAAAATCGACCCGTATCTGCGGCCGCTGTACGATGCCCTGTATCAGATTATGGGGGCGGAGAGCTTTATCAAAAATCAGGAAAAGGGGCTGATTGAGGTCGCGCCGCTTGCGTATATGCGCGGACGTACCCTCGACAATGCGTTTATCATTCTTGACGAGGCGCAGAATACAACTCCGGCACAGATGAAAATGTTTTTGACAAGGATTGGTTTTGGCTCAAAAGTAGTCGTTACCGGGGACGCATCCCAAAAGGACCTTGCGCCCGGCGTAAAATCGGGTCTGGATGTGGCGGCGGCTGTGCTGCAAAAAGTGGAGGATATCGCTTTTTGTAAGCTTACCAGTCAGGATGTTGTGAGACATCCGCTGGTCCAGAAAATTGTAAAAGCGTATGATGAATATGAAAACCGTCAGTTAAGAAATGGAAAACCGGGTCGTCAGACCAAGAAAAGAAAGCAGGATAAGTTATGACGATCAATATAATTTGTGAGGTAAAACCGGATTTTTCTTTTCACTACAGGGAGCTTGCAAAAAAAGTGATTTTAAAATCCCTGGATTGTGAAGGATTTCCCTATGAGGCGGAAGTAAATCTCTCCCTTGTGGATAATGAGATGATTCGGGAAATCAACAGGGAAATGCGGGAAATTGACGCACCGACAGACGTTTTATCCTTTCCGATGCTGGATTTTAAAGCTCCGGCAGAATTTTCGGGTATTGAGAGCGATTGGGAGGATACCGTCAATCCGGATACGGGCGAAGTGATGCTCGGCGATATTGTCATATCGGCAGATAAGGTGCGCTCCCAGGCGGAGGAATACGGACACAGTGAAAAAAGAGAATACGCGTTTTTAATCACACACAGTATGCTTCATCTGATAGGATATGATCATATGGTATCCCAGGATGCCGCCGTAATGGAAGAACATCAGCGTGTGATTCTAAATGCTTTAAATATCAAAAGATAAAAGAAAGCGAGAATGATATGATGAAAAAGACAGCAGTTATTTTATTAATCGGGGCATTGACCGCATCTGTGTTTGCGGGATGCGGAAAAAAAGATACAGAGCCGGTTGTGTCCGCCTCACCGGAACCTGTCAGCGTGGTGGAAGAAGAACCGGAGGAACCTGTGACGCCGGAGGGAATGGCAAGGAGCTATGTGACAGGCGAATGGATTGATGAGGAATTGGCGGGAAAGAGGCCTTTTGCAGTTATGATGGGAAATTCGAAGGTGGCAATGCCCCAATACGGAATCTCCCAGGCAGATGTAATCTATGAAGCTCCGGTGGAGGGCAGTGAGACCCGTCTGATGGCGATTTTTCAGGATTATGCCAATGTGGACAAAATCATGTCTATACGAAGCTGCCGGCGTTATTATATAGACTGGGCGTTGGAGTTTGATGCAATTTATGGTCATTACGGACAGGCAGTTTATGCACTGGAGACATTGGAACAGGATTATGTTAATAATTTAAGCGGTCTTGACGGCGGCGTTGCAGCCGTAATGTATTCCAGAGATTCCAGCCGCAAGGCGCCTCACAATGCTTATACAACAGGCGAGGACATTATTGCCGGTATTGAGTATAAGGGATATGACACGGAATATTCTGATAATTATTATGGGCATTATCAGTTCAATCAGGATGACGAGAATGAGATTCAACTGACGGATGGCGAGGATGCAGTTGTTGTAAAACCGGGATATCTCGTAAATAAACCGTGGTTCGTATATGACAGCTCTACCGGCCTCTATAACCGGTTTCAGTACGGAGGGGCGCAGATTGACGGCGCCAATGATGAGCAGCTTCAGGTAAAGAATATTATCATCCAGATTTGCGGATGGTATAATATGGATGAAAACGGTTATCTTGAGTTTGAAACGACAGCGGGCGGCGCCGGATATTATATTACAAACGGAAAAGCCATTCCTGTTACCTGGTCGAAAGAATCCATGGGCGATCCTACAAAATATTTTGATAAGGACGGAAATGAGATTACGATTAATCAGGGAAAAACCTGGGTATGCATTACACAGGATACTTATGAAGAAAAAATAGCTTTCTTTGCCAGCGAAGAGGAGTTTGAAGCTGCACAGTAAGGGAAGGTTTGTAAATGGGTAAGAAAAAAAGTGACACCAGTTTTTTAGTACAGGGTTCTATTCTTGCAATAGCATCCATCGTCAGCAGGGTGATTGGGCTAATATACCGCATTCCCCTGAACAATATTATCGGGAAATATGGAAATGACTATTACAGTTGTGCTTATGAGATTTACAGCATGATGCTGTTGATTTCTTCCTACAGTCTGCCAATGGCGGTTTCTAAAATGGTTTCCGCGCGGGTTGCAAAAGGTGAGAGACAGAATGCCAGCCGTGTATTCAAAGGAGCAATGGTAATTGCCCTGGTGACGGGAACGGCAGGATGCGTTATCGTATTTTTTGGCGCAGAATTTCTGACTCAGATTTTCAAGACGCCTTTGAGCTTTTACGCACTCCGGGTATTGGCGCCGACTTTGATCGTTGTGGCAGTGCTGGGAGTTATCCGGGGATTTTTTCAGGGACTTGGCACGATGGTCCCCAGCGCAGTATCCCAGATTATTGAGCAGATTGTCAATGCGGTAGTCAGTGTAGGGGCAGCCTATGTGCTGTTTGGTTATGGCGCGCGCATTGCATCCGTATTGGGCAGTGAGCAGCATTATGACGCCGCTTACGGTGCGGCAGGCGGTACTCTTGGAACAAGCGCCGGCGCTATATTCGGCCTTGCCTTTTGTGTGTTTGTCTTTATGGCATATCGCAAAAATCTGAAAAAAGCAATTATGCGGGAGAAAAAGCGCAGAAATACCCGTCCGGAGTCCTATCGTACCATATACAAAGTTCTGATTATGACGATTGTTCCGGTGCTCTTAAGCACAACCATTTATAATCTGGTCAGTATCGTAGATCAGGGTTTGTTTAAAAATATTGCGGTTATTCAGGGATATTCCAATGACCAGATTTCTTCCTGGTGGGGAATTTATTCGGGATATTACAGAGTGCTGACAAATGTACCGATTTCCATTTCCACAGCGTTGGCGACCAGTTGCGTCCCCACTCTGGCTGCGGCATTTGCAAAAAGGGACTCTGACCAGGTGCGCAGAAAAATCGGCTTATCCCTGCGATTTATCCTTGTTGTGGCAATGCCCTGTACTGCGGGTATGATCATGTTGGCAAATCCGGTTGTCCAGCTTTTGTTCCCGGGCACGGATGAGCTTGCGGGACATCTGATTCAGGCGGGCGGTATCAGCATTATATTTTATTCTATTTCTACGCTGTCTAACGCGGTTCTCCAGGGAATCGACCGTATGCGGATTCCGATTCGGAATGCGTTGATTTCCCTGGCGATTAATATCGCGGCTATGGCGGTTACTATGTATGTCCTGAAATGGAATATTTACGGTGTTATTATCGGAAATGTGGTCTTTTCACTTGTAATGTGCATATTAAACGCTCTTTCCGTCAAAAAATATTCCGGCTTTACTCCAAATGTTGTAAAGACGTTTGTAAAACCTGCGGCAGCTTCTGTGATCATGGGTGCGATTGTGTATCTGGTTTATCTGGGAAGTTATCAGATTTTGCATCGCAATTCAATCTGTACGGTAGCGGCTATTTTTGTGGGTGTCATTACATATGCGGTGACGCTGCTTCTGATTAAAGGATTGACGGAAGAGGAATTAAAGAGCTTCCCGAAAGGGACATTACTGATACGGATTGCAAAGAAGCTGCATTTATTATAGTGCAGAAATATATAAGCATACGCCAAATGTATAAATATATATATCAGATATATTAAGAATATACTAAATGGTTTATGCCCCGGGATGTCAAAAACATGGAATACGGAATTTGACAAATTCATAATATGCGCAAAAGAACAGGACAAAACGATTCACATAAATTGTTTTGTCCGGTTCTTTTGATGCCGGGCATATGAAAAACACATGGGTATCGCAATTTCTTTTATATCTGTTCATCTTCCGATGTGCAAACCGTACAGAGTTGCTGTATGTATTCTGTCGGAGTCATATCTTCTGATTTTTTAAACAGACGGGAAAAATAATAAGCATCTGTAAATCCGCTCTGGTAAGCAATCTGTTTAATTGACAAAGATTCTCTTTGCTGCCGCATTAGCATTTTGGCATTCTCTAAACGCCTTTGATTTATAAATTCCAGAGGCGGAATTCCTACATACTTTTTGAATAATTTACGGAAATGGCTGAGACTATAACCGGTTTTTTGGATTACTTCCGCAATATTATAATTACTGTTCAGATAGTTTGTATTGATATCTTCTAATACCTGTATGACGCAGGCAGGAATGGTTTCTTTGACCAGATCCATAGAAAGCAGTATTTCCAGCATTAATTGATTGATGGCATTCATCATTGCTGATATATGCGGATGCTGTATACCCTGCATATCAAATGCAAAAAAGAATACTTTTCGAATCAGTTCTGTATCCTGTTTTGGTAAATGTTTCACCTTTGTATTTGTGGCTAAAAAATCAGAGAGTTTTATGCATCCTACCATGACCGGAGCAGCAGCAGAAAAATGTCCGGGGATTGATTGTGGGTATTCCAGCACATCGTGCGAAATCAGAATAAAGGACTGGTGCTGGGTAGTGAAGATGCCGCTCCCGGTTAATAAAATCCAGTATTGATGGGTATCGCTGATAAAATCATGTTCTCCTTGTTGAATTGAAAATACAGAAAATTCCATGTTCATGGTTCAATCGCCTCCAATATTGTTTCTGAATATTATTTTATAGGAATTCTTGTTGAAAGGAAAGAAAAAAGTTAAGCAAATTTTACATTCTTTGTGCGCTTTTTACCATTGGAATAAAAAAACAGTTCATTTATTATGAATTATACCAAAGAGATAACAAACAGGGAGGAAAGAAAAATGGGAAAAAGTAACAAAAGTAAATTGCCGATTGGCGCATATGCGAGCTTTGGCATGGCGGGAGTATCTTCAATGATTATGTTCCAGATTGTAAGCTCCTACCAGACGGTCTTCTATACGGATGTGCTGGGAATTACTGCCGGGGCAATCGCCATGATTATGCTGATTTCTAAAATCTGGGATGCGATTAATGACCCGCTGATGGGAATCATAGCAGAAAGGACGAAGACAAGATGGGGAAGATTCCGCCCCTGGCTGCTATGGATGGCGCCGGTTGGCTCAATTACATTTGTGCTGACCTTTACTGTCTGGCCGGGAAGTACAATGACAAAAGCAATATTGACTGGTATCTGCTATATTCTTTTTGGCATGGCATATACAGCAAGCGGAATACCCATGCAGTCACTGCCGACGGTAATGACAAGAGATGCAAATGAAAGAGTAAAACTGTATTCTGTCTTTGGTATTGCAACACAGGTAGGAGCAATTGTCGTATCATCCATTTTTACACCAGCACTTTTAAAGGTTGGAAATGGAGATGTAAATTCGCCAAAGGCATACACGGTTGTCTGTACAATGATTGCAATCGTGTCGTGCATTACATTGTTGATTGCATTTAAAGGAACTAAAGAAGTGGTTCACCCCAAAAAGGAAACAAACACAATTTCTGTAAGAGATAGCTTAAAGATTTTTGTAAAAGACAGAAACCTGATGTGTTTGCTGGCGGGGATGTTATTGGCGCTTGTCGGAGTATTTGGAAGAGTCGGAATTGTTGTTTATTATTACATGTATGTGCTTGAAAGAGTGGATATGGTATCAATCTGTATTACCCTGACAACTGTCGGAATGCTGGTTCCATATTTCTTTTTGCCGATTATATTAAGGCACATGGACGTCAAAAAAGCAATGGCGATATCTTGCGGGATTTGTACTGCAGCATGTGTACTTTTGTATTTTGCAAACGGAAATACAGCAGTAATTTTGGTTGGAACCTTTATGGTTGGAGCAGGCAACTGGCTGACATTAGGTTCACAGACACTGATCGCACAGATTATTGATGACAACGAATTGAAAAACGGTTTTCGAACAGAAGGGATTCTTGTTTCTGTGATATCATTTTCTACCAAATTTTCCAGTGCCATTGGAAGTGCAGTGGGAGTAGCATTGATTACAGCAGTGGGATACATCCCGAATGCAGTGCAGACAGACAGTGTGAAAAACAATATGAATGCTGTCATTAATCTTGGACCGGCAGTGATGTATGCGGCTGCAATTATTTTCTTTGTAATGATTAAAATGACAAATAAAAAAGCGGCTGAAAATGCAGCGCTTCTTACGAAAGAAGAAGCAGATGTATAATTAAGGGGGGCGAAGGTTTATGCTGCAGATAGCAGAATTATTTGGAGATAATATGGTACTCCAGAGAGATAAGAAAATAAAGGTGTGGGGAAAAGGAAAAAAGGATTCTGCAATTATTATTGAAATCCAAAATTGTTCTGTAAAAGTCTGTTCTGATGAGAACGGGGACTGGTGTACGGAACTCCCTCCGTTGAATGCTTCCGAGGAAGAAACTTTGGTAATCTCTGATGAAACAGAGACCATTACGTATACAAATGTTGCTGTGGGAGAAGTCTGGGTGGCAGGCGGACAGTCTAATATGGAATTTTTTATGCGGTATGATAAAAATTTTGAAGAGGAAGCAGAATATTGTGAGAATAAAAATATCCGTTTCTTCGATTATCCGGTTCTGGCAACAGAGACAATGAAATCTCTCCGGGATTTTTCATTATTTGGGTTCTGGCGCAGGTGCGATAAAGATAACATACAATATTATTCTGCGACGGCGTACTATTTTGCAAAAAATCTGCAGGAAGCTCTGAAGGTACCGATAGGCATTATTGGATGTAACTGCGGAGGCACAAGGGCTTGTTGTTGGATGGATGAAGAGACGGTGCAGGAATGCGGTCCCGTATGGATGGAAGATTATGAAAGAGATGTGGCTTCGATTCCTGATTTGGAAAAAGCAGAAGCGGACTATTTGACCAATGAATTTGTGGATAAATCTCATCCATTTAGTAATCCGTTGGCAGAAAAAATGTTATATGGTATTCCGAAAGAAGAATTGAAAAGAATGTTTCAGGAAATGTCTGATGGTGGTTCGGGAAACACAATAGGTCCATGGCATGAATGGAGACCATGTGGATTATATCATACAATGCTGAAAAAAATAGCGCCGTATACTATAAAAGGCGTGATTTGGTATCAGGGAGAAAGTGATGAAGAACATCCGGAAATTTATGCGGATATGATGTGCGGATTGATTCGGTGTTGGAGAAGAGAGTGGGAAGATCAGATTCCATTTATTATGACACAGCTTGCTCCGCTGGGAGAAGAAATCGGATTGGGAGGGAAATTTTATCCGATACTCAGGGAACAGCAGGAAGAGGTTACCCGTCGGATGGAAAAGGTATACTGTGCTTCAATTGGTGACGTGGGAAGTGATTACGATATTCATCCAAAGGAAAAAAGGCCGGTTGGAATTCGTCTTGCACTTTTAGCCAGAGGACATGTATATGGGGAAAAAATACTATGTGAGGCGCCGACCCCGAAGAGTGTGGAAAGGCAAAAGGAAACACTTATTATTACATTTGCCAATGCAGAAGGAGGATTGTCTGTAGAGGGAAAGCAGATTCAGGCGATTCAGATTTTTGATTGTCATGGAAGAGAAGTTTTATCAAAAATGTACCGGACAGAAGTGACAGGAAATCAGCTTCTGATTCATATGAAGACAGGGGGAGAAATGGAAGGAATGCAGATTGCATTTGCAAAAACACCGTTTTATGAAGTGAATATTTACAATGCTTCCAGAATTCCGGTCAAACCATTTCTTCTGAAAGTTTAGTAAAAAGGAAGTGGGAAAAGCTATGATTGAGACGACAAAAGGGAAGATAGAAGGTGTTGATAGGGGGACATATATAGAATTCCGAGGAATTCCATACGCAAAACCGCCGGTTGGAATATTGCGTTGGAAACCACCTGTGGAGAAAGAACCCTGGTCAGGAGTATATCAGGCAAAAAAATTCAGGGAGAAATGTGTACAAACTGAAGGTATGGGTTTTTATAAAAAGGAGTTCTATAGCGCATCGGAATATGAACGCCCGATGAGTGAGGATTGCCTGTATCTGAATATCTGGATGCCGAAAAACTATGAGAAGAAAAAACTTCCGGTTGCATTCTGGATTCATGGAGGCGGATTCCTTGGGGGCTACAGCAGTGAAGTGGAATTTGATGGGCGGGCATATTGTGAACGCGGTGTGATTCTGGTGACGATTGCATATCGGTGTGGGATTTTTGGCTTTTTTGCACATCCATGGCTGAATAAGGAAAGTGAGAAAAACATTTCGGGAAATTATGGAATTTTAGATCAGGTTGCCGCCTTAAAGTGGGTGTATGAAAATATTGAGGCATTTGGCGGGGATAAGAATAATATCACCGTCTTCGGACAGAGTGCAGGAGCAATGAGTGTACAGGCGCTGGTATCATCCGAACTTACGGGAAATATGATCGCAAAGGCAATCATGCAGAGCGGCGGTTCATATAAAAGTGGGCTTCATAATGATATTACGCTGGAACGACAGATGAAATATGGAATATGGTTTACTGAAATTATGGAAGCAGATAATTTGAGAGATCTGCGCAGCCGGTCACAGACGGAAATTCTGTCAGCCTCAATGAAATTGATGGAGAAAGCGGCGCCCTTGGAAAAGGGATTTTTCCTGGCGCCTACTTTAGACGGTTATGTGTTAAAGGATACCTGTTATCATTTAATGGAAAGAGGACAGGTCAAAGAGATTCCATATCTTTTAGGGACTACAAAGAATGATATTTTAGTAACACCGGAATTGCTGAAAAATGGAGAATTTTCCCCATTATATAAAGGATGTATCGCATTTAGCCAGAAACTGGAAGAACTGGGGAGAAAAGCTGCTTATGTATATTACTTTACAAGAAATCTTCCGGGAGATGGCGCGGGAGCATTTCATTCATCCGAATTATGGTATATGTTCGGTACACTTGACCGATGCTGGAGACCTATGGAAAAATTCGATTACCAATTAAGTAAGCAAATGCTGGATTATTGGGCAAATTTTATGAAAACAGGAAACCCGAATGAAGAAGGGGCGGAACTATGGAAATGCTGTACAAAAGAAAAACCGGCGGTTTTTGAAATAGGATGAACATGTATGGAAACTCAACAAAATAAAAGAGTGATGAATTATGTGTGAATAAGATTGGAAAAAATGCGAATAATACAAAAAAAGGAGTTTATTTATGAAACAGACACGTATTATTCGCATTTCTTTTTTGCTGTCGGCTGCACTGATTGTGGGAGCATTTTGGGCGGGATTCTATTTTGGTGAAAATAGTACGGAACCGGGAAATATATTGACAGCTTCCGAAGAAAACTACGATACTTCAATAAAATCAACAACAAACAACACGGCAACTGACACAGCGGTTTCTGATGCCCAGGCGCAGGAGCAGGAGGAAGCGGAGCAGTCGGTTGAAAGTATGAAAGATATAAAAGAGGCCTGCTATTACCTGAAAGCATCTGACGGATACCTTGCCGTATATGACAGCAATACCGATCAGGTTTATTTCGAAACCGGTTTAAAACCGACGGATTTGCCGGCGGATTTGCAGGAAAAAGCAAAAACCGGCATATCCTTTTCAAGTTTGGAGGAACTCTATAGCTTTCTTGAAAATTATTCGAGTTAAACAGCTTTCCAAAATTTTATGAATGTGGTATAATAGCTTCTGCTTGGCGAGGTTTTTACGAGCCTAGCAGAACTAATACCTAGCCACTTAGCGAGGTACTTTCGAGCTTAGTGGATATGGTATAATACAATCGCTTGGTGTAATAGCGTGCAAAGCAGGTATTTACGAGTTTAGCGACACATTACGCTTAACGGGAGGATATGCCATGAAAGAACAAAATCAAAAAAATAGTATCAGCCTGGGGACTGGTCTTGTAATCGGTATTGCGGTAGTTTATATTCTGTTTGGGCTTGCAATGGTATTTATTCCCCAGTTTAAGGAAGTCTATATCATTTACCTGGCCGGAGCCATTCTGGTCATTTATGGTATTATTTTAATTGTCAGATATTTTTTAAACGGAGGCTATCGGGATATCGGAAAATATGGGTTTTCCGGCGGTGTACTGAGTATTCTGTGCGGTATTTGCATGCTTGTCCGTTCGGATGAGATATCCTTATATTTTTCACTGTTTCTGGGAATCTGTATTCTTCTGACTGCCGTTATCAAACTTCAGAATGCGGTAGATTTAAAAGGGCTTGGAAACCAGGCGTGGTTTGTGTTTCTGATTATCGCAGTCCTGTTTTTGGCGGCTGCCATTGCCATTGTCCTGGATCCAATGGGCAAAATATCTGCAAACAAAGATTACATATATTATGTTCTGATCGCTGACGGAGCAGTTAATATTATCAGCACCCTGTATCTTGCAATCGCGATCCGGACAAGCCGGAAAAAAGCGAAAAAAGAACAGGATAGGCAACGGTCCGATGCGAAAAAGGACCGTGATGATATAACGGACAGCATTGACGAAGCCGGGGACAGTAAACTCCGGGAAGAAATTCCGAAGCCTGAGACAAAAATGTCCCAGGATATTCCGGCGGAACCAACCGATGAAGCTTTGGAGGATATTCTTCAGGCAGTTGACGATTCTGGTAAAAAGGAGTTCAGGTGAAAAAAAGCAATTTTGAACTTATTGTTGTGGGCGGAGGGGCTTCCGGTCTGATGGCGGCAATCAGCGCCGCTCGGTTGGGGACAGACGTGGCAATCCTGGATCATCATGCAGTTTCCGGGAAAAAGCTGCTTGCAACAGGAAATGGAAAATGCAATTTTACGAATCAAATGCAGGGGAGTGGCTGTTATCGGTGCGACGACCCTGCCTTTGTATTACAGGTTTTAGAGCAGTTTTCGGTATCCGATACGCTGCGCTTTTTTGAAAAATCCGGTGTTCCCGCCAGAGAGCGCCAGGGATACTATTATCCCCGCAGCGGTCAGGCGTCTGCTGTCCGGGATGCACTGATCATGGAGATACGGCGGTTAAAGATACCGGTTTACAATGAAATTGGCATCCGGGATATTCAAAAAAAGAAAAAACAGTTTGTTTTTGATACAAAATCCGGGGATTTTACCGCCCCGGCATGTATTCTTGCGGCCGGAGGAAAGGCTTCTCCAAAAACCGGAAGCGATGGAAGCGGCTATATTTACGCAAAAAATCTGGGACACACCATACATAAACCGCTGCCGGCGCTGGTGCCTTTGGTTTCCGGGGAATCATGGCTTAGGGAAACTGCGGGCGTCCGCTGTGATGCGTCCGTTGCATTGCTTGTAAACGGGGAACAGGCGGCGGCAGATACCGGCGAGGTTCAGATGACAGATTATGGAATTTCGGGAATCCCGGTTTTTCAGGTGAGCCGTTACGCATCGGCCGCACTGGAAAAAGGCTGTAAGGTCGCCGCCGTTCTTGATTTTGTCCCGGAATATTCTAAAACAGATTTGAAAAAACTGCTGTCGGACTGGCTTATGTCATCCGGGATTGAAAAAAGCTGGGAAGAACTGCTTTCGGGACTGGTGAACAGAAAAATATCGGCTATGATCTGCCGGAAATTAAAATTGCCGCAGACTGCGGCGGCGAAACAGCCCCAAAAACAGCGGCAGAATCAAACGGAGCAGGTAGTCGGACAATTAAAGCAGACACAGGTTTCGATTACAAAAACGAAAAGCTTTGAGCAGGCCCAGGCGACTTGCGGAGGGATTTCGGTGAATGAAATTTATCCGAATGATTTGCAGTCAAAACTTGTTCCCGGACTCTTTTTTGCCGGGGAAATCATAGATGTGGATGGTATCTGCGGCGGCTATAACCTGCAGTGGGCATGGTCCAGCGGTTATGTAGCCGGAACAAAAGCGTCCAAATATGTGCAGACCTTCATTAAAACGGAAAAATCACATATTTTATAATATTTCATAAATAAAAGCGGAGCAGTACATGAGTAAAACAATACGTATATCACAAATATCTATGCCATTGTCCCATACGGCAGACCAGGTATTTGCCAGGGCCTGTAAAGCCGCAAAAATCAGGGAACGGGATGTGGAACAGATTTGTATCGTAAAGCAGTCTGTGGATGCCCGGAAAAAGGACGCGCTAAAATACAGCTATGTTGTCGATATCCGGCTCAGGAAACAGGCGAAATATTCTAAATCAGGCAAAAATATTCAGGAGATTCAGCCTGTAATATACCACCCGGACATAACCGGAAATCAGCCTTTCGATAAACCGATTGTAATTGTGGGGGCTGGCCCGGCGGGGATTTTCTGTGCTTATCTGCTGGCAAAATCGGGATACGCGCCCCTTGTTTTGGAGCGGGGCAGGATGGTAGAAGAACGCCAAAAGGACGTGGAAACATTCTGGCAGACCGGGCGCTTAGACCCGGAATCGAATGTGCAGTTCGGGGAGGGCGGCGCCGGAACTTTTTCCGACGGCAAGTTAAACACCCTGGTCAAAGATAAATTCGGACGCAATCGGTTTGTTTTGGAGACTTTTGTAAAATTTGGCGCGCCGGAGGATATTTTATATGTAAACAAACCGCATATCGGAACAGATTTACTCCGGACTGTGACTGCAAATCTGCGCCGGGAAATCATACGGCTTGGAGGGAAATTCCGGTTTTCTTCAAAAGTCACAGATTTTGAGATAAGCAAAGGACGGCTGACAGCCATTGAGATTAATGAAAAAGAGCGGATGGATGTATCCGCAGTTGTGCTGGCCATCGGGCACAGCGCCAGAGATACATTTGCAAAATTATATGAGAGAAAAATTCCGATGCTGGCAAAATCCTTTGCCGTCGGAATGCGCGTCGAGCACCCGCAGGAAATGATTGATGACAGTCAATACGGACGGGAGGCGGATAAGAGCCTTCTCCCGGCTGCCTCATATAAGCTGACCCATCAGTCATCCAATCAAAGAGGGGTATATTCATTTTGTATGTGTCCGGGAGGCTTTGTTGTGAATGCCTCATCCGAAGAACAAAAAATTGCGGTAAACGGCATGAGTTACCGGAAAAGGGACAGCCAAAATGCCAACAGCGCCATTATCGTATCTGTGACGCCGGAGGACTTTCCAAATGGCGCGCATCCTCTTTCCGGCATGGAATTTCAGCGCACATTGGAGGAAAAAGCCTGGAAGCTGGCGGACGGGAAAGTGCCCCAGCAGCTTTTCGGCGATTTTGAGGCGGACCGCCCCAGCGAGAACTATGGGGCATTTGAAAGCTGCGTAAAAGGGGAACATGCCTTTGCAAATCTGCGCAGCATTTTTCCTGAGTCGGTGAGTACGTCCTTTATCGAGGGGATGCACGCCTTCGGAAAAAAGATTCCTGATTTTGACCGGGAGGACTGTATTCTCTCCGGTGTTGAAAGCCGTACCTCCTCACCGGTACGGATTAGCAGGAACGACGCGTTTGAGAGTGAAGTTCACGGCCTGTACCCTTGCGGAGAAGGCGCCGGTTATGCCGGCGGTATAATGTCGGCCGCCATGGATGGATTGCGGATTGCGGAAGCAGTCATGAAAAAATATATGCCTGGGAACATGTGATACGGCATCAGAAAGGTTGGAACCGGAAGATAAAATGGAAGTAAATGCAGAAGAATTAACACCCATGATGCAAAAATATATGGAGACGAAACAGGAATATAAAGACTGTATCCTGTTTTATCGGCTCGGTGATTTCTATGAAATGTTTTTTGATGATGCAATCACGGTGTCAAAGGAGCTGGAAATCACACTCACCGGAAAAAGCTGCGGACTGGAAGAACGGGCGCCTATGTGCGGAGTTCCCTATCATGCGGTAGAAGGTTATCTCAATAAGCTTGTTTCCAGGGGATATAAAGTAGCCATCTGTGAGCAGGTGGAGGACCCGAAGCTGGCCAAGGGGCTGGTAAAACGGGAAGTAACCCGTATTGTGACGCCGGGAACAAATTTAGATACCTATGCATTGGATGAGACAAAAAACAATTATATCATGTGTATTGTATATGTGGATAACCGCTTTGGCATTTCTGTGGCGGACGTAACCACCGGTGATTATTTTGTCACCGAAATTGATACCGAGCGCAAACTGCTGGATGAAATCAGCAAGTTTATGCCCTCGGAGATCATTTGCAACGAAGCGTTTTTCATGAGCAGTATTGATCTGGACGATTTAAAACACCGCCTGGGTATCACAATCTTTTCGCTGGATGCGTGGTATTTTGGGGACGATCTGGCGCAGCAGACCCTGTTGGAGCATTTTCATGTATCCAACCTGCAGGGATTGGGTCTTGAAGATTATGACTGCGGTGTGATTGCCGCGGGAACACTGCTGAAATATTTGTATGAAACACAAAAAACATCCCTTTCCCATATGTCGACGATCGAGCCGTATTCCACAGGGAAGTTTATGGTAATTGACAGTTCCACCAGAAGAAATTTAGAGCTGGTGGAAACCCTGCGGGAAAAACAAAAACGCGGTTCTCTGTTATGGGTACTGGATAAGACAAAGACGGCTATGGGAGCGAGGCTGCTCCGTTCCTATATTGAGCAGCCGCTCATTGAAAAGGCAGAGATTGAAAAGCGTCTGGATGCCGTAGCCCAGATGAATGAAAATATGATTACCCGCGAAGAACTGCGGGAATACTTAAATCCAATCTACGACCTGGAACGCCTGATCAGCCGTGTTGTATACCAGACGGCAAATCCGAGGGATTTGATCGCATTTAAGACGTCCCTTCAGATGCTCCCGCCAATCAAAGCCCTGATGCAGGATTTTTCCTGCGACCTGATCAAAAACATCGATGAAGATTTGGATCCCCTTGCCGATATCTGTGAATTGATCGGGCAGTCCATCGAGGATGACCCGCCGATATCCGTGCGGGAGGGCGGCATGATAAAAAGCGGATACGATGAGGAAATCGACCGCCTACGCAGCGCGAAAACCGAAGGGAAAAGCTGGCTTGCCAAACTTGAGGAGGAGGAGCGGGAAAAAACCGGAATCAAAAACCTGCGCATCAAATTCAACAAAGTATTTGGCTATTATCTGGAAGTCACCAATTCTTATAAGAATATGGTGCCGGATTATTATACAAGAAAACAAACGCTGACCAACGCGGAGCGGTACATCACTCCCGAATTAAAGGAACTGGAAGACATGATTCTCGGTGCGGAGGATAAACTGACCGCCCTCGAATACGACATTTTCTGCCGGATACGCAATTCGATCGCAGACCAGGTAGTGCGGATTCAGCACACGGCAAAGGCAGTGGCGGGAATTGATGTGTTTGCGTCTCTGGCTGTGGTGGCGGACCAGAACGGATATACCCGTCCGAAGATTAACGAAAAGGGAATTTTGAATATCAAAAACGGCAGGCATCCGGTAGTGGAAAAAATGATGAACAACGATATGTTCATTGCCAACGATACCTACCTGGACAATAAAAACAACCGTATTTCCATCATTACCGGGCCGAATATGGCAGGAAAGTCCACCTATATGCGGCAGAATGCTCTCATCGTCCTGATGGCTCAGATCGGAAGCTTTGTCCCGGCGGAAAGCGCCAATGTCGGCATTGTGGATCGGATTTTTACCCGTGTGGGAGCCTCCGATGACCTTGCCTCGGGACAGAGTACCTTTATGGTGGAAATGAACGAGGTTGCCAATATATTGCGAAATGCCACGAGCAGCAGTCTCTTGATTCTCGATGAGATCGGAAGAGGTACAAGTACGATTGACGGGCTTTCGATTGCCTGGGCTGTGGTAGAGTATATCAGTAATCCGAAGATTCTGGGGGCAAAGACCCTCTTTGCAACCCACTACCATGAGTTGACGGAGCTGGAAGGAAAGCTTTCCAACGTCAATAATTACTGTATTGCCGTCAAGGAAAAAGGTGACGATATCGTATTTTTGCGAAAAATCGTCTCCGGCGGGGCAGACCGCAGTTACGGTATCCAGGTGGCAAAATTGGCAGGCGTGCCGGATGCGGTCATCGAACGGGCAAAAGAGATCTGTGAAGAGCTGGAAAGCGCCAATATGAGTAATATCGCAAAGAATCTGGAAGTTGCGGCGGTTCCGGCAAAGACAGTCCGCAAAAAGAAACCGGATGAGGTGGATTTGACCCAGATATCCCTCTTTGATACAGTGAAAGATGATGATATTATCAGGGAGCTTCGGGAATTGGATTTGACAAATATGACGCCTTTTGAATCTATGAACAAACTGTATGAATTGCAGAATAAAATCAAAAACCGCTGGTAGGAGATACATATGCCGCAGATTAATATTTTAGATGAACAGACCATTGATAAAATTGCAGCCGGGGAAGTGGTAGAACGCCCTTCCTCCGTTGTAAAAGAACTGGTGGAAAATGCCATTGACGCAAAAGCAACCGCTGTCACGGTGGAAATCAAGGATGGGGGAACCACCCTCATCCGCATTACCGATAACGGATGCGGCATCGAAAAGGAACAGATTCCCATTGCTTTTTACCGCCATTCCACCAGCAAAATCCGTTCCGTGGAGGATTTGGCCACAATATCTTCCTTAGGGTTCCGCGGCGAGGCTCTCTCAAGTATTGCCGCAGTGGCCCAGGTAGAACTGATCACAAAACCACAGGAACAATTTACGGGGACCCGGTATCTGATCGAGGGCGGCAGGGAAGTTTCCCTGGAGGAAATCGGCGCGCCCAACGGCACAACATTCCTTGTCAGAAATTTGTTTTATAATACGCCTGCCAGAAGAAAATTTTTAAAGACGCCCCAGACGGAAGCCGGATATATCAGCGACCTGATGGAGCGGATGGCTCTGTCCCATCCCGACGTTTCCTTTAAGTTTATCAATAACGGGCAAATCCGTCTGCATACTTCGGGAAACGGCCAGTTAAAGGACATCATATATCACATTTACGGGCGGGACATTGCGGCAAATCTTTTAGAGGTTCACGCGGAATTTGAAGATTTTTCCGTGAGCGGATTTATCGGGAAACCGGCCATTTCAAGAGGAAACCGCAATTTTGAGAGTTATTTTATCAATGGACGCTACATTAAAAGCAGTCTGATCGCAAAGGCTGTCGAGGATGCTTACCACGGTTTCCTGATGCAGCATAAATATCCTTTTACGGCGCTTGCCCTTTCCATAGACGGAAAGCTGATAGATGTCAATGTGCATCCAAACAAAATGGAGCTTCGTTTTTCCAACGGGGAAGAAATTTACCGGAGGCTTGTGAGCCTGCTGCAGACGTCGCTGCGCCAGAGAGAACTGATTCCGAAGGTAAGCGTAAAGGATGAAAAGCCGTCTGTTATTAAGAAAGAGGAAAAAGTAAAACCGGATATCCCGGAGCCCTTTGAGGAAAAGCGCCTGGCAAAAATCCGGGAAGCAGTCGCAAAGGACAGTCCTTACGAAAAGAAATATGAGCGCCGTCATACGGATTCTGTTCTGCCGGTACAGCCGGAAGCTGTCAGAGAACAGATTTCATATGGCAGGGACACGGCAAAAGATCTGCCTTTGGCACATCTGGCTCCGACACCTCTGCCGGAGAAGGAAAAGGTAATGGAAAAGCCCCATGCGCCGGTCCCGGAGACAAAACCGGTTCAGACGACCCTTGCCGATTTTTCCGGTGAAGATACAAAACTGTTATCCAGGGAGGCAAAACCATACCACCGCATCATTGGACAGCTTTTTGATACGTACTGGCTTGTGGAATTTCAGGAGCAGTTTTATATGATCGACCAGCATGCCGCCCATGAAAAGGTTTTATTTGAACGGACAATGGCGGCATACCGGACAAAGGAGTTTACTTCCCAGCTTGTAAGTCCGCCTATCCTGCTTTCCCTGACCATGCAGGAAGAAGTTTTATTAAAGAAATATTTACCGGAATTTGAAAAACTGGGATTTTCCATTGAGCATTTTGGCGGAAAAGAATATGCGGTCAGCGCAGTTCCGGGCAACCTGTACGGACTGAATGGACAAAGCCTGCTGCTGGAGCTGATTGACGGTTTGGGCGCCGTCTCTGAAAAAGACACGCCGGATATGGTAGTGGAAAAAATTGCCAGTATGTCCTGCAAGGCTGCCATAAAGGGAAATCAAAAATTATCCAGACTGGAAATCGAGCATCTGATCGATGAACTGCTGACACTGGATAACCCGTATTTCTGTCCCCACGGACGGCCCGTTATCGTGTCCATGACAAAATATGAGATAGAAAAGAAGTTTAAGAGAATTGTGTAATGATATGAGCGAAGCAAAGAAACCTTTACTGATATTGACCGGCCCGACTGCGGTGGGGAAAACAGATCTCTCCATCGCTCTGGCAAAAAAGATAAACGGTTCCATCATTTCCGCCGATTCCATGCAGGTTTACAGGGGTATGGATATCGGATCCGCAAAAATCATGCCCTCCCAGATGCAGGGAATCCCCCATTATCTGATTGATATATTAGAGCCGGACGGGGAATTCCATGTGGTAAAATTTCAGGCAATGGCAAAAGAGGCTTTGAAAGAAATCTACGGATGCGGCAGAATCCCGATTGTTGTCGGGGGAACCGGATTTTATATTCAGGCGTTGCTGTATGACATTGATTTTACCGCGCAGGAGGAGGATACCGCACTGCGGGAGCGCTATGCGTCTTTGGCGAAAGAAAAAGGCAATTCCTGTCTCCATGATATGCTGAAAGCGGTTGACCCGGTATCCGCCGGGATCATTCATGCGAACAATGTAAAACGCATCATCCGCGCCCTGGAATTTTATGAAAAGACGAAAACCCCTATTTCCGAACATAATGCGAGGGAACGCCAAAAGGAATCTCCCTATGATTTCCGATATTTTGTACTGACGGATGAGCGGGAGCGCCTGTATCAGAGGATTGAACTTCGAATTGACCAGATGCTTGAGGCGGGGCTTGTGGAGGAAGTAAAACAGTTAAGAGAAAAGGGATATCATAAGGGAATGGTGTCCATGCAGGGGCTTGGATATAAGGAAATTCTGTCCTGGCTGGACGGCGGTATTTCCTATGAAGAAGCAGTTTATATGCTCAAAAGGGATACAAGGCATTTTGCAAAACGCCAGCTCTCCTGGTTTCGCCGGGAGAGGGATGTCATCTGGCTTGATAAGTCGGAGTTTGATTATGATGAAGAAAAAATTTTAAATACAATCCTGAAAAATGTGACTGACGGAGGATGGATATGACAAAGGAAATCATTGCGCAGAAATATCTGGACATGGGTATTTCAAAGGAAGTATATGAATTCGGAATTAGAATAGAACAGACATTAAAAGAACGTTTTGATAAGATAGATGAAACCGTGGAGTATAATCAGATGAAGGTTATCCACGCCATGCAGAAAAGAAAGGTGAGCGCAGAGTGCTTTCAGGCATCCAGCGGGTATGGCTATAATGATGTGGGCAGGGATACCCTGGAAGAAGTTTATGCGGAATGCTTTCATGGCGAGGCCGCCCTGGTTCGCCCGCAGATTACCTGCGGTACCCATGCCATTGCCCTTGCCCTGATGTCCAATCTGCGTCCGGGGGATGAGCTTTTGTCCCCGGTGGGAAAACCCTACGACACGCTGGAGGAAGTTATCGGCATCCGCCCGTCCAGGGGTTCCCTGGCAGAGTACGGCATCACATACCGTCAGGTAGATTTACTGAATAACCGGGATTTTGACTATGAGGGCATCCGAAACGCAATCAACGAAAAGACAAAGCTTGTGACAATTCAGCGTTCCAGGGGATACCAGACACGCCCCTCCTTTTCCGTTGAGCAGATCGGCGAATTGATAGCTTTTGTAAAATCGGTAAAACCGGACGTAATCTGTATGGTGGATAACTGCTATGGCGAGTTTGTGGAGGAAAGAGAACCGCTGGATGTGGGGGCGGATATGATCGTCGGTTCCCTGATTAAAAACCCGGGAGGCGGTCTGGCTCCGATTGGCGGTTATATTGTCGGGAAAAAGGAGTGTGTCGAAAATGCGGCATACCGTCTTACTTCTCCGGGACTTGGAAAAGAAGTGGGCGCCTCTCTGGGCGTTATCCAGTCATTCTATCAGGGATTGTTTCAGGCGCCTGCCGTCGTGGGCGGCGCTTTAAAGGGAGCGATTTTTGCAGCAAACATATATGAAAGACTGGGATTTCCGGTAATACCCGACAGCACGGAATCCAGACATGACATCATTCAGGCAGTGACGCTCGGCAGCGCAGAGGGCGTAATCGCGTTTTGCCAGGGAATCCAGGCTGCAGCGCCGGTAGATTCCTATGTGTCGCCGGAGCCCTGGGACATGCCGGGATATGACAGCAAGGTCATTATGGCAGCGGGAGCCTTTGTTCAGGGTTCCTCCATAGAGCTCAGCGCCGACGCCCCGATTAAGCCTCCCTATGCAGTCTACTTTCAGGGCGGTCTCACATGGTACCATGCAAAGCTTGGTATTTTAATGTCGCTGCAGAAAATTGCGGATGCCGGACTGACAGAAATCGGCAATCGTCCGGAATCATAAAAATTTAATAAATGTTAATATCTTTTCGGTGTACAGAAAAAATGTTTTATGTTATTATGATAAAGCCTGCATAGAGAGAGTAGAACAGGATAATTTATGCAGAAAACAATGACAATTAAAGAGTTACCGGATTATGAGAGACCTTATGAGAAGTGTGTGGCAAAGGGGGCGGCCGCTTTATCGGACGCCGAACTGATCAGCGTCATCATCCGCACCGGAATACAGGGTGAAAAAAGTGTGGACCTTGCGAACCGGATATTAAACGCAGGGCCGGACGGTCTGCTGAATCTGATTTATCTTGGGATAGATGAGTTGATCAAGATCAGGGGAATTGGTATCGTAAAAGCAGTACAGCTGAAATGCGCCGGGGAACTGGCAAAGCGTATTTCCATGGCGAGCAGGCACGAGGAAGTCCTGCTCAACCGGCCGGACACCATAGCCTCTTATTATATGGAGCGGATGCGGCACGAACCAAAGGAGGTGCTGCTTCTTACGATGTACGACAGTAAGAATATGCTGCTCGGGGAAGAGGTGCTGTCAGTGGGAACCTCCAACGCAGCCCTGATTTCACCCGGTGAAGTGTACAAAACGGCGCTGTCGGCACGTGCGGAGTATATCGTGCTCCTTCACAACCATCCGAGCGGTAACCCAAAACCAAGCAGTGAAGATATCGAAGTAACTATGAGGATAAAAAGATGCGGCGAATTACTGGGCGTTTTGCTGATGGATCATATCATTATCGGGGATAACCGATATTTCAGTTTCCGTGAGCAAAACATCCTATTCGAGAAAGGGAGAGAATAATGGCCAACATATACGGAATCGATCTGGGCACCTGTAATTTAAAAATATTCAGCAAACACAGCAATAAAATCATCAAAGAAAAAAATACAATTGCAATTATCAATAAAAACCAGCTTTATGCATATGGGGATGAAGCCTATGCCATGTATGAGAAAGCGCCGGAAATGATTCAGGTGTCTTTTCCAATCACAGGCGGCGTTATCGCTGATTACAATAATATGCAGACGATGGTTCAGGAATTGCTGGAGAAAAATGCAAAGGGGCATGTGAGGGGTTCCGAATTTATTGTGGCAGTTCCCACGGACATTACCGAAGTGGAGAAGAAAGCGTTTTACGATCTCTTTTACAAGAGCAGAATGAAATCAAAATCCGTACTTTTGTGTGATAAACCGATTGCCGATGCGGTAGGACTCGGATTGGATGTCAATGAACCGACCGGCGTCATGGTTGTGGATATCGGCGCCGACACGACGGAGATTTCCGTAATCTCCCTGGGAGGTCTTGTTTTGAGCGATCTGCTGCATTTTGGCGGAAACCGTCTGGACGAGTCCATTATTTCATATATTAAGAAAAATTTTAATCTGGTCATCGGCCAGAAAACCGCTATGCAGCTAAAAGAGCATATCGGAAGCGCGCTTCCGGGCAAGGAAGGGAAGTACACCGTTGTCGGCCTGGACGTGGTCAGCGGCCTTCCAATTGAAATGGGAATTGACGCGCAGACCGTGTATGCCGCTATGAAGGACAACCTGAATTCTATCTGCAACGCGATTAAGATGATTTTGGAAAAAACACCGCCGGAACTGGCAAAAGATATCATCTATTCCGGAATTTATCTCACGGGAGGCGGTTCAAAAGTAGAAGATATGGACAAACTGTTTACAGAAATCACAAATATCAATGTCAATACCTGTGAGGACCCGGACGAAACCGTTGTCCGCGGTTTAAGCCTGATAGTTACCAACGACAAATTCAAACGTCTTGCATACAGCATGCGCACAAGAGTATTCAAATAACAGAGGAATTTTATGAAACGAAAAAAGAAAAACAGATTTCCGGCAAAATATGTACTGCTGATCATGAGCATACTTTGTATCGTTATTATCGGATGCAGCGTAAAGCTGTCTGTGCCGGCAGAGGGGACATCAGCGTTTGCCGGATATGTCATCGTCCCAATGCAGAAGGGAGTCAACCGGGTGGGGACGCTCCTTTCCGATCTGAAAGCAAATTTTCAGTTCAAACAGGATTTGCAGGAAGAAAACGAAAATCTGCGCCAGCAGCTTGCAAAGGTTCAGGAGGAGTTGAGCCAGGTACAGCTGAATCAGGAAGAATTGGACAATCTGAAAGCCTTATATGACATGGATCAGTCATATTCTGATTACGAAAAAATGGCGGCAAACGTAATCGGCAAAGATGCCGGGAACTGGTTTTCCACATTTTTGATCGACCGCGGAAGCAAGGACGGTGTTGAAGCCGGCATGAATGTGATTGCAGACGGAGGACTGGCGGGCGTCATAACGGAAGCAGGACCGAATTATGCCAAGGTCCGTTCGATCATTGATGATAACAGCAATGTCAGCGGTAAAAATCTTTCCACCTCTGATCTGTGTGTTGTGAGCGGAAGCTTAAAATCTATGAACGAGAGTAATCAGATTGAATTTTCAGATATGAGGGATACCGGCAATGCAGCGCAGGTTGGAGATGAAATTGTCATATCAAATGTCAGCGATATGTTTCTTGAGGGCATCCCGATCGGATATATTACCGATATTACCACCGATGCGAACAATCTGACAAAGTCGGGACACATTGCAACTATTGTGGATTTTGAACATCTGGATGATGTCTTTATCATTATGCAGACAAAAGACATTTCATCCGAACAACAGGGGGAGTAGACTATGAGACGTAAAATTGTACTGGCGGTCATTATCATTGTCTGCTTCCTTTTACAATGCACAATTTTCCAGTCATTGTCAATCGCATCTATTTCACCGAACCTGTTGATTGTGGTGGCGGCGTCCTTTGGGTTTATGAGGGGAAAAAAAGAAGGCCTGTTTGTCGGCTTTTTCTGCGGTATCTTGATGGATATCATGTTTGGAAACGTCCTTGGTTTTTACGCGCTTATTTACATGTACATCGGATACGTGAACGGATTTTTCAAAAGAATCTTTTTCCCGGATGAGGTCAAGCTGCCTATTGTCCTGATTGCAGTCAGTGATTTTTTCTGTAATCTGGTGATTTATTTTGTATTGTTCTGGTTCCGCAGGCGTTTTGCTTTCGGATATTATCTGATTCATACGATTTTGCCGGAACTGGTCTATACAATGATTGTCGCAATTTTGTTGTATTTTATCTTATTGAAGATAAATCAGAAGTTAGAAGAAATTGAAAGAAGGAGCGCAGCTAAATTTGGTTGATCAATTAAAAGAATGGATTGTTAAAATTGTAAAATCAAGATTATTTGTCTTCTGGATTGTGATGCTGGTCATTTTTCTGTATGTCATTCAGCATTTGTTTACGCTGCAGATTATCAAGGGGGAAGAATATCTGAATAATTATACCCTGAGCATCGAAAAGGAAATCTCCATTGACGGAACCCGCGGAAATATTTATGACCGGAACGGCGTTCTGCTTGCCCATAATGAGCTGTCCTATACGGTCACTCTGGAAGATAACGGCACATATTCCTCCACCGATGAGCGTGCGTCCGCCCTGAACGCAGAAATCAATACTCTCATTGATATGATTGAGGAGAACGGCGATCCCATTGTAAATGATTTCAATCTTCATATGGATGCGGACGGAACGCTGTCTTTCCTGGTGGAAGATAACCAGTTGATGCGTTTTCGCGCAGATATTTACGGGCATACAGACATATCTGACCTGAAGATTAACAACAAACTGGGATATGACGAAGCCCAGGCAACCCCGGAGCAGATGTATGAATATCTGCTGAGTAAGTTTGCCGTTGATACGGATATCTACGACCGTTACCGGGCATATCAGATTATGATTGTGCGTTACGGCCTGTTCCAGAATTCCTATCAGAAATATATTGCCACGAATGTTGCGGAGGATGTTTCAGATGAGACGGTTGCAATGATCAAGGAACATGCCTATGAGCTTCAGGGAGTGGAAGTTCAGGAGGATACCAAGAGGGTTTATGATTATCCCGAATATTTTTCCCATATTATCGGCTGGACGGGAAAAATCGATACGGACAGATATGAGAAGCTGTCGGCGGAAGATGACAGTTATACATTGAACGATATTGTAGGGAAGTCCGGCATTGAGGAGTACATGGAGCTTGAGCTTCAGGGAAATAAGGGTTCCAGGACAGTTTATGTAAATAATCTTGGAAAAATTCTGGAAGTAAAGGATTACGAAGAACCTTCAGCCGGAAATGATGTTTACCTGTCTATTGACGCGAATCTGCAGATGGCAGTATATGATCTGCTGGAGCAGGAGCTGGCGGGTATTCTGTATTCACAAATTATCAATGCGAAAACTACCAGTGAATCCAAGACATACATTCCAATTTATGACGTGTATAACGCGTTGATTGAAAATAGCGTGATCAGTGTGAAAAAGCTGGCGGCTGCGGAAACCGGAACCGAGCAGGCGGATGTATATCAGACGTTCGTTTCACAACAAAATTCCGTACTGCAGACGGTAGAAAGCACGCTGCAGGGCAATACGGCATATAACGATCTTTCCGGGGAAGTGCAGGAGTATATGACCTATATAGTCACTATGCTTCAGGATAAGTCCGTGTTTGATTCTTCTCTGGTAGATTCGTCAGATTCCGTATACACGGAATGGAGAGCCGGAAATATCTCGATTCAGGAATATTTAAAACATGCGGTGGACTCTTCCTGGATTGACATTTCCGCCTTTGAGCTTGATGAAAAATATGCAGATACCGGAGAAATTTATAACGTCCTTGTTTCCTATGTGATGGAGCAGTTAAAATCAGACAATGCTTTCGACAAAATTATTTATAAATATCTGATTATGGATGATAGAATAACAGGAACACAGCTATGCCTGATCCTCTATGAACAGGGGGTACTGGCAGAGGACGGGGAGCAGGCTGCAAAATTAAGAAGCGGTTCAACCAGTGCATATTCTTTCTTAAAGAGCAAAATCCGAAGCCTGGAGCTGACTCCTGCCCAGCTTGCCCTAGACCCATGTACCGGTTCCTGTGTTATCATGGACCCGAATACGGGAGAACTGCTGGCGAGCGTAACATATCCGGGATACGATACAAACCGGCTGGCAAATACGATGGACTCCGATTACTACAACGGACTTTTGCAGGATGGCTCCCTGCCTTTATATAATAATGCCACACAGCAGACTACGGCGCCCGGTTCCACATTTAAAATGGTCACTACGGCGGCCGGCCTGACAGAGGGCGTAATCACGACAGACACGATTATTGAGGATGAGGGAACCTATACCAGACTTGGATTGGACCTGGACTGCTGGATTCATCCGTCCACCCACGGTAAGATTAATGTTGTGGAGGCCATACGGGATTCCTGTAACTACTTTTTCTGTGAAGTTGGCTATCTGCTCAGCCTGGACGGCGACACCTATGATGAAAACAAAGGTCTGGATGCATTAACGAAATATGCGTCGGAATTCGGACTCGGCGATAAAACGAATCTGGAAATCGCTGAAAGCAATTCCAAAATTGCCACTGAGTATCCGATTTCCGCCTCCATTGGACAGAGTAATAACAATTATACAACCTCCCAGTTGTGCCGTTATGCGGCTGCGATTGCAAACGAGGGAACGGTTTATAATATGACGCTGCTTGACAAAGTGACAGACTCCGACGGCAATACATTGCGGGAATATAGTCCTGAGGTGCGCAACGAGATTACGGACGTCTCCGCATCCACATGGCAGGCGATTCACGAGGGTATGAGACTGGTAATTGAGACACATGATGTATTTGATGATTTAAATGTACATCTGGCAGGAAAGACAGGTACGGCAGAGGAGGACGAGCGTCCCAACCATGCCCTGTTTGTCGGCTACGCACCTTATGAAGACCCTGAGATTGCAGTTGCAGCGCGTATTGCTTATGGATATGGTTCCAGCAACGCCTGTGACTTTATCAATGATGTGATCAAATATTACTTTGGTGAAGCAACAGAAGAAGAATTGATTAATGGACAGGCTGCGGATGTGGGAGCTTCCAGCAATGCCGTAACAGACTGAGATTTCAGCGTACAAAAGATATGAGACAATATAAAATCAGGAGGTATCTTTTGTATGTGTGAAGTAATTGTTATAACATCAGGAAAAGGCGGTGTCGGAAAGACAACGACTACCGCAAATATCGGTGCAGGGCTTGCCCTGCTCCGGAAAAAGGTTGTCATGATCGACACAGATATCGGTCTCAGAAATCTGGATGTGGTAATGGGGCTGGAGCATCGGATTGTTTACAATCTGGTGGATATTGTAGAAGGAAACTGCCGCATCCGGCAGGCTTTGATCCGGGACAGGCAGTTCCCGAATCTCTATCTGATACCTGCAGCCCAGACAAGGGATAAATCCGCCGTCACCCCGGAACAGATGAAAAAGCTGATATCTGAACTAAAGGACGATTTTGATTATATCCTGCTGGATTGTCCGGCAGGTATCGAGCAGGGATTTCAGGTTGCTATAGCAGGGGCTGGCCGGGCTCTTGTGGTTACGACACCGGAAATTTCTTCTGTGCGGGATGCAGACCGCGTAATAGGGCTTTTGTTCTCCCGGGGAATCAGTGACGTGCGTCTGATTGTGAACCGTATCCGTCCGGAGATGGTTCGTCAGGGACAAATGCTGAATGTGAGGGATATTTCGGATATTCTCTGTGTGGAACTGATCGGGGCAATTGTCGATGATAAAAAAGTGGTAATTTCCACAAATCAGGGAGTTCCCCTGGTTGGCAGCGATACGCCTGCCGGGGAAGCCTATGCAAATATATGCCGGCGGATCATGGGACGGAAGATTCCGTTGGAAGAACCCGGGAAAAACACGGGCGGCAGAAGGAAAGAGCGTAAGAGAAGAAGAAAAGGACGTTTACTTCCGGCACATTAAGGACATTTCATACATAAAAGATAAAGCTCTTTTTGGAGGACAGGTATGTTAAAGAAATACAAAATAAAAGATTACAGGTTCCGGCTGATAGCATATGCAGTAATACTTTGTGTGATCGGGATCATGGTAATCGGAAGTGCGAAAGAATCTGTTCAGGATAAGCAGGTAATCGGACTCGTTGGCGGGCTCATCATCATGGTAATCGTATCTCTGATAGATTACGGCGTGATCCTGAAATTCCGGAGACCCATTTATTTGTTATCCGTGATTCTTCTGGCATTGATTTTTGTCCCCGGTCTCGGCTATCATACCGGTGGGGCTACCCGGTGGGTGGAATTTCACGGCTTCCGTTTTCAGCCGTCTGAATTTTGCAAAATATTGCTGATTATTTATTTTGCCGGATTTTTTATGAAATATCATGAACAGTTAAATACATGGAAAATTCTCGCCCTGACTGTTATTTTGATGGGGATTCCTCTGATACTGATTGTGAAGGAGCCGGATTTATCCACGACAATCATTACCGCACTGATATTTATTGTCCTCATATATATTGCGGGGCTGAGTTATAAAATTGTGGCGGGAGCCCTGGCTGTCTCCGTACCTGTGGGAATTCTGGGAATTATTTTGATTTTAAAACGTGCGCTTCCCCTGAAAGACTATCAATACACCCGAATCATGGCTTTTATCGAACCGGAGAAATATGCGGATGACAGATATCAGCAGGACAATTCGATTATGGCTATCGGTTCCGGGCAGCTTTGGGGAAAGGGGCTGAATAACAGTTCCATCACCTCTGTAAAAAATGGCAATTTTATCTCCGAACCTCAGACAGACTTTATTTTCTCTGTTGTGGGGGAGGAATTGGGATTTGTTGGTTGTGTAACGATAATTATATTGTTGCTTTTGATAATTTTTGAGTGTATACTAATTGCAAAGAATGCAAAAGATCTCGGTGGAAGGCTTATCTGCTGCGGAATGGCGGCATTGATTGGCTTTCAGAGTTTTGTAAATATATGTGTTACAACCGGCTTAATGCCAAATACAGGGCTGCCTCTTCCGTTTGTCAGCTATGGACTGACATCTTTAATAAGTCTTTTTATCGGATTGGGGATGGTACTCAATGTTGGTCTTCAAGCCAGAAAATATGGAACGGGGGACATAGAATAATGAATATTGGGTTAATTGCACATGATTCCAAGAAGAAACTGATGCAGAATTTCTGTATCGCTTACAGGGGGATCCTCGGAAGGAATTCCCTTTATGCGACGGGGACGACAGGACGGCTGGTGGAGGAGTCCACCAATCTTACAGTTCACAAATATCTTGCGGGGCATCTGGGAGGTTCCCAGCAGTTTGGCGCAGATATTGAAAATAATCATATGGATCTTGTTATTTTTCTGAGGGATCCGCTGACTTTCAAATCACATGAACCGGATGTAAACAACATTGTCCGTCTCTGTGATACACATAATATTCCGCTGGCGACAAATCTTGCCACGGCGGAATTGCTGATTCATTCTTTAGACAGAGGAGATTTGGACTGGCGTGAAATGTATAAATAAGATAAAATGGGCGGTTCCCGTGGCTGTTGTCTGCCTGATGCTGGGCGGATGCACACAGCGCGGGGAACTGGCGGATGCCTATCAGGTGTATGATACGTCCGATACCTATCAGCTCACGGACAGCGTGATGCAGAAACAGGTTTCACTTATGGCAGAAGATTTGTGCGTGGGAGGCGCAGAAAATACGGTTTCCGACGCAGTAGATTCCGAATATGCCGGGAGTGCGGCTGTTTTTTCGGTGGAAGATGAAGAAATTACATATGCGCAGAACATTTACGAAAAACGATATCCGGCAAGCACGACTAAGATATTGACGGCATATCTCGCTTTGAAGTATGGCAATCCTGACGATATGATTACCGTATCCGATGAGGCGATTGGCAGTCTGGATTCGGGTTCTTCTGTCTGCGGCCTGCAGCCGGGAGATCAGCTTACGCTGGATCAGGCGCTATACGGGCTTATGCTCTGCAGCGGCAACGACGCGGCAAATGCGATAGCCGAATATGTTTCAGGCAGTCTCGATGCATTTGCAGATTTGATGAACTCGGAGGCGGCAGCGCTCGGCGCAACCCAATCCCATTTTGTAAATGCCCACGGGCTTCCGGACGAAAACCATTACACAACCGCTTATGACCTTTATCTCATATTCAATGCGGCTGTAAAGGATGAGCGTTTTGTAAATTATATCTCAACAAAAACATATGAAGCATCTTACCTGAATGCTTCCGGAGAAGCCGTGGAAACGACATGGGTCAACACAAACGGTTATCTGAAAGGAAATTATGAGGAACCGGAAAATATCACGGTTGTCGGCGGAAAGACCGGAACCACAAATGCAGCCGGTTCATGCCTTGTTTTATACAGTATGAACGAGGAAAACCAGCCTGTGATTTCCGTTGTGTTAAAGAGCGATTCCAAAGATCATCTATATACAATGATGACGGAAATGCTCACGAATTTTTCGAATTAACGGTTGTATTTTAGATAGGGATATAATATAATATTTTTATAAAAAGCGTTTGCTTTTACCTGTTTCATAAACGATTTGAGAGGTATTATCATGCAGCGCAAAGGTAGGAGGATAAGACAATGGTTGAAATTATTGCCGGCAAAAAAGGAAAGGGTAAGACAAAATATTTATTGGATATGGTAAACACTGCTGTTGAAAGTGCTACCGGTAATATTGTATATCTGGATAAAAGTCAGAAACATATGCATGAATTAACAAATAAAGTTCGTTTGATTAACGTGGCAGACTATCCGGTCACCAATTGTGATGAATTTTTAGGATTTATCTGTGGTATTGTATCACAGGATTACGATCTTCAGGAAATGTATCTTGACAGCTTCCTTACAATTGCAAATCTGAGCGATGACCAGATTGTACATGCAATTGAAAAGCTGGATGTAATCAGCGAGAAATTCGGTGTGAAATTTATTTTAAGCGTTTCCAAAGACGAAGTAGACTTGCCTGAGTGTGCAAAAGCAAGACTGATTGTTTCTTTATAAAATCGTTTTTCAGGTGTCTTAAGATTATCTTAAGACACCTTTTAACGTATCAATGATTTTTATATCATCGATATTTTGCATTATGATTCTCCCATAGATTTGATGCGCCCAAACGCACTGAGCATATAGAGACCGCTGATACCAACCAGGGCATATATAATACGGGATATCCATGACATATTGCCAAAAATAAAAGAAATCAAATCAAAACGGAAAAATCCGATTAGACCCCAGTTAATTGCACCAATAATAATCAATGCAAGAAGAATGATATCTAATACTTTGGTATTCATATATACACCTCCTTATGAAAAATAGTATACACAAAAAATTTGGTTTTATACACGGAATGTATCATACATATTGGAGTAATCGATCATGAAAAAAAAGCGAAAAGTAGTGCGTTATCAAAAACGCTTTCATATAAATATAGGCGTTATTATATTTGCCTTTGTTTTAATATATTTTTTAATTTATTTATTTTCTTTTCTGACCCGGAATCATATTTCCGTTTATGAAGTCCAACAGGGGCAGATTGCCAAAAATATGTCCTATACGGGATTGATTCTCAGGTCGGAGGATGTCTGTTATTCCGAAGAAACCGGAGATGTCAATTATTACAAAAAAGAGGGCGACAAGGCAGGATTTAATGACCTGATCTGTTCCATTGATAAAAACGGAAATATATCGGATGCAATTTCCCAGGCAGGTCTGGACGGAACCAATCTGTCTCAGGAGGAGCTTATAAAAATCCAGGATGATATAACGGAGTTTTCCGAAAATTTTTCGGATACACACTTTTATAATGTTTACGCTTTTAAGGAAGGGATTAACGCCAAGATTCAGGAAAATCTATATTTAAGCGCACTGAACAGTTTGTCCGAGCAGACAAGCACGGCGATATCCCAGAATACATTTTCCTTTGTCCGGGCTCCGGTGGACGGCGTTCTCGCTTTTTATACAGACGGATATGAAAGCATCACGCCCGACACATTCAGCGAGGAGCAATTCAATCCGTCCGCTTATACGAAAAATAATCTAAAGAGCAATACATCCGTCGTATCCGGACAGGCTTTATACAAAATTGTGTCAAATGAAAACTGGTATATTATGGTTCCCATTACAGATGAGGAGACAGCCGTCTATCAGAGTGAGATCAGCGAGGGGCAGGAATCCTTTGTAATAAAGGTCGTCTTTAAAAAGGATGATACCAGCGCCTATGCAACTGCCACGATCAGAACCTATGATTCCCGGACGTTCCTTCAACTGGCCTTTAACAGCTCCATGGTACGTTTTTTATCTGACCGGTATCTGGAGGTTGAACTGGGCTCGGACAATGCGGAGGGATTGAAGATACCGAACTCTGCAATTACAGAGAAGGAATTTCTTGTAATACCGAAAGAATATATTGGAAAAGGGGATGATTCATCCAGCAGCGGCGTGATAAAGGTGACACGGGATAAGAAAAATAAAGAGACTATGGAATTTATCGCTACGGACCTTTATTACGAGACGGACGATACATATTATGTGGATGAGGAAAATCTGAACGCAGGCGATACCATACAGCTTCCAGGCTCGTCGGAACAGTATGTGATTCAGGATACGGCGTCACTGAAAGGCGTATACAATATGAATAAAGGATATGCCGTATTCAAACAGATAGAGGTTGTAGCGCAAAATGAGGAATACAGCATTATAAAGAAGGGAACTGCTTATGGAATTTCCCTGTATGACCATATAGCTCTGGATGGCAGCGCCATCAATGAGGGTGAATTTGGAAATTAAAGGAGGCAAATACAATATGATCCGAGAAAATTTAGAAGAAGTAGAAAAGAGAATCCAGGCTGCCTGTGACCGCGCCGGCCGTGACCGTTCAGAGGTTACGCTGATTGCAGTGAGCAAGACAAAACCCGTATCTATGCTTACAGAGGCTTATGATACAGGCATTCGCGAATTTGGCGAAAATAAAGTGCAGGAAATGATGGATAAATATGACGTTATGCCCAAAGATATCCACTGGCATATGATTGGACATTTGCAGAGAAACAAAGTAAAATATCTGATGGGGAAATCCTATCTGATTCACTCTGTTGATTCCTGTCGTCTGGCAGAGGAAATCAGCGCCCAGTCTGTAAAACACAATGTAACAACAGATATACTGATTGAGGTAAATATTGCAGGGGAGGAGACGAAATTCGGCGCCTCCCGCGACGGGGCGATGCGTCTGGTGGAGGATGCGGCAAAGCTCCCGAATATCCGCATCTGCGGTCTGATGACGATTGCTCCCTTTGTAGAAAATGCGGAGGAAAACCGCAAATATTTTAAGCAAATCAGGGAATTATCTGTTGACATCAGGGATAAAAACATTGATAATGTAGACATGCGTATTTTGTCCATGGGAATGACCGGAGATTACGAGGTGGCAATCGAAGAGGGCGCCACGATGGTCCGTGTCGGGACAGGCATATTTGGGGAAAGAAAT
>CAZGMH010000002.1:0-3027 GCA_964526765.1 uncultured Eubacterium sp. | reverse complement strand
AAATATATTGCAGTAGATTGGAGATTTAATTAAAATGGGAATGATGGATAAATTTTTAAATGTAATGCGTTTAAATGCGGATGACGATGATGATTTTTATGATGACGATTATTATGATGAGGACGAGCCATACTATGAGGAACCGAAAAGAAGAAGTTTTCGTCGCGAGTCAAGGGTGGAAGAGGAGCCCGCATCGAAATTCAGCGCCGCGAAGGAACAGCCCAAAACTCAGCCGAAGAATACTTCAAAGGTTACACCGATGCGTCCATCCAGAAAAAGTCAGGGAGGAAGTGCTGCTATGGAAGTATGCGTAATCAAACCTACATCGGTAGAAGATGCAAGGGAAATCACAGAAACGCTTTTGAATAACCGGACAGTTGTTTTGAATCTGGAAGGTATTGATCTGGAAATCGGACAGAGAATTATTGATTTTACATCCGGTTCCTGTTTTGCAATCGGAGGAAATCTGCAGAAAATTTCAAATTACATATTTATTGTAACTCCGGCAACAGTGGATATTTCCGGAGACTTCCAGAATATTATGGATGCGTTTGATGTTTCTTCCCTGCAGACTGATATCTAATAGGCATTTCACAAAATATGATCATGCGTATTTGGCCGGTCGGCGAAAACTGACTGGCTTTATTGCGTTTCCATATTTTCTTTGCCTCTTTTGCAGGATGATACGATATGTATTATTTTTTCTGTATAAAAAAGGAGTTCAATTTATGAAAAAGAATCAGGGTTTTACAATATTTTCAGGGTTAGTATCTTTTATTATCCTTGTAGTCATTGATCAATTGACAAAAAAGCTGGCTGTGATTCACCTGAAAAATCAGGAGCCGATTGTATTAATTAAAAACGTATTTCAATTGCTTTATCTGGAAAATCGCGGGGCTGCTTTCGGTATATTGCAGGGAAAGCGCCCTGTTTTTATTGTCATAACGATTATAATTCTCATTTTGCTTGCATATTGTTATATCCGGGCGCCGTATACCAGAAAATTTCTCCGTCTGAGAATCGTTCTTATCATGATTGCAGCGGGAGCATTGGGCAATTTTATTGACCGCACACTTCAGGGATATGTCGTGGATTTCTTTTATTTTAACCTGATAGATTTTCCGATATTCAATGTCGCTGATATCTATGTCACCTGCGCCGCTGTTTTTCTGGTTGTTCTGGTTCTGTTTGGCTATAAGGAAGATGACTGGAATGAACTGGTAAAAAGCCTTGGCTTTTCAAAAAAGGAGTAGTTATGGCAGAACAAATCCAAAAGCAGAGCTTTGAGGTGGAGGAGCGCCAGAGCAAAGAGCGCTTGGACAAATATCTTTCTTCCATTTATCGGGAACAGTCACGCACCTTTTTTCAGAAATTAATCAAAAGCGGAAATGTCTCTGTCAATGAAAAACAGATTGTGAAGGCCAGTTACCAGATCGATTATGGTGATCTGGTGACAGTTTTGATTCCCAAAGCTCAGTCTGTAGAAATTCAGGCAGAAAATATTCCGTTGGATATTTTGTATGAAGACCATGATGTGCTGATCGTAAATAAACCCAAGGGAATGGTCGTACATCCCTCCGCGGGCCATTACAGCGGAACATTGGTAAACGCCATTATGTATCACTGTTCGGACAGCTTATCCGGAATCAACGGGGAAATACGTCCCGGTATCGTTCACCGCATTGACATGGACACAACGGGGGCGCTGATTGTCTGTAAAAACGACGTCGCTCATATGGATATTGCCGAACAAATCAAAAAGCATTCCGTTACACGAAAATACCGCGGAATTGTCTGCGGCGTGGTAAAGGATGATACAGGCACAGTCCGGGGGGCTATCGGGCGTCATCCGACACAGCGCAAAAAAATGGCAATCAACGAAAAAAACGGGAAACCTGCCGTAACCCATTACAGGGTGCTGGAACGGTTTTCCGGCTATACTTACATGGAATTTCAACTGGAAACCGGCAGAACCCATCAGATACGTGTCCATATGGCAAGTATCGGACATCCTCTTTTGGGTGATGAGGTTTATGGAAATCCGAAAAACCTTATCGTCAAGGGCTTAAAAGGCCAGACGCTCCACGCAATGACGATTGGTTTTCTTCACCCATCCACAAAAGAATATATGGAATTTTCCGCCCCTCTGCCGGAATACTTTGAAAATTTGCTGGCTCGGTTTCATAAAATCTGATATTTTAAAAGAAAGTTTGCCGGTTTGATTTCATAAAATCTGATATCTTAAAAAGTTTATCGGCCTGGCTTTCATAAAATCCGGTATCTTAAAAGAAAATTTGCGGTTTTTCAGATATTGTACTATAATGACATCAATAACAACGAATAATAATGTAAAAAACATTATAAAATGTAGTTTTATCAAAAGGAGGAATTATTCCTATGAGAAATCTTGTCATTGCCGTTGGCCGCGAATTTGGAAGCGGTGGAAAAGAAATCAGCACAAAGCTTGCAGAAAAATTGAATATAAAATGTTATGACAGCGAATTACTGGCTATCGCAGCAAAAGAAAGCGGTTATTGTGAAGAAATTTTGCAAAAAAACGATGAAAAACCAACCAACAGTTTTTTATATTCTCTTGTAATGGATACATATTCAATGAGCGGTTATACATCCGCGCCTTTTGATATGCCGTTAAATCATAAAGTCTTTCTGGCACAGTTTGAAGCAATTAAAAAACTGGCTTCCCAGGAATCCTGCGTTATAGTTGGCCGCTGTGCGGATTATGCGCTTGCCGGCAATCCCGATTGTTTCAGTGTATTTATCCATGCCGATATGGATTTTAGGCTGGCACGCATTAAGGCTGAAAAAGGTCAGGAATTTAAAGACGACAACAAGATTATTGATTTTATTAATAAAACAGATAAGAAACGCGCAAATTACTACAATTATTATTCCAGTAAAAAATGGGGAGATTCCAGAAGCTATGATTTGACCGTGGACAGTTCTGTGCTTGGAATCGATAAAACCGTTGATTTGATTATTGATTATATTAAAATCCGTTATCCCGGT
>CAZGMH010000001.1:52287-57930 GCA_964526765.1 uncultured Eubacterium sp. | reverse complement strand
TTTGGAAATAAAAAGAAGAAAGAGCAGGAAGAGGCGGAAAAAAAGGCCGAGGCGGAAAAGCAGGCAAAACGCGAAGAGGAAGAGAAGAAGCGGAAAGAAGATTTTGAAAATAGAATCAAAGTATCCAAGGAAGAACAGGAGAAGAATAAAAAGGAATACGAAGAGAGACGGAAAAAAGAAGAAGAAAACAAAAAGAAGAATAGCGGCAATAATAATGGGGAAGATGAAGCGAAAGAGCGCGTCAGAGGGGATGATGGCAGAGGGAGATAGAAGATGAATGTTTCAAAACAGCCATTGGAAGGCAGTGTGGTTTCTTTAAATCCCCTTCCGGAACGGGTCTCGCGGCCTGTTGTGAACCTTTCGGGGGAATTTAACGGGAAGCATGAGACTTTTTCCATGGATGAAGGAATGCTCAGCAAGCACACGCTGCTTCTGGGCGGAACCGGATGCGGAAAAACCACATTGTTTTATCATTTTGTAGAACAGCTGCAGAGAAAAATGACCGACAATGATGTTATGGTCATTTTTGACAGTAAAGGTGATTTTTATTCAAAGTTTTATCGCCCGGGACAATATGTGATCGGCAATTCGCGCCAGTACCGGGATAAATCTCTGAAATGGAATATATTTAAGGAAATTGTGGCCGACGGATGGGATGAACGGGACTTCATGCTGAACTGCAGTGAAATATGCAGGTCTTTGTTTGCGGAAAAAACAGAAAAATCAAAGGATGTTTTTTTCCCGAATGCGGCCAGGGAACTGTTGAATGCGATTCTGGTCTGTATGCTCAGAGAGGCCAAAAAGGACAAAAGCCTGCTGCAGGATCTGTATAATTCATCTTTTCGCAGTCTGATTGACAGCAGTGATCCTACCATGCTGCGGGGAATTTTGAATACGTACCCGGATATGAGCAGCGTGGCCACCTATATTGACGGTAATAATGGACAGACTCAGGGGGTCATGTCTGAGATGTACAGTGTGCTGAGGGACGTGCTGATTGGCGTGTTTGCCGATAAGGGCGGTTTTTCCATGCGCAGCTTTGTACGGTCAAAAGGGAAGAAAGTGCTCTATATTGAGTATGATCTGTCGATCGGCAGCGTTTTGACGCCGGTATACCGTATTCTGTTTGATCTGGCTTTGAAGGAAGCTCTGGGCAGGCAGAAAAATCAGGGCAATGTCTATCTGTTTTGTGATGAATTTAAGCTTCTGCCGAATCTTCAGCATATTGATGACGGGGTTAATTTCGGAAGAAGCCTTGGGGTAAAAATTTTTGCCGGTCTTCAAAGTATCGAGCAATTGTATGAGATATATGAGGAAACCCGGGGAAAGAATATTGCAGCGGGATTTTCAAATATTTTCGCGTTTAAAGCAAATGATGTAACATCCAGAGACTACATTACAAGTCTGTTTGGAAAAAACATGCTGCTGGAGCGGTATGTGTCCTCAGGCGCGCAGTACATAGAGGAAAAAAGACAGGGGCAGGTAGTGGAGGACTGGGATATGGCAAGTCTGAGAGTGGGAGAAGCTGTCGTGTGCCTTGCATTTTCCAAGCCGTTCATTTTCCGGTTTGACATGTATAAATCGTAACTGTTTAGAATAATGATGAAATCACAGAATGAAGGATACAGTAGGTGGAGCTATGAGTGATTATACATCTTTGATGCTGATGATGGGAAAAGGAGTGGCGCAGTCTACCAAAGTGATGGCTCGCGGAGCCGGAGGTCTGCTGCGGCGCGTAACAAAAAACACTCCGGAGCGCCGCAATATGCAGCGCAGAGGAGTGACAGAGTATAAACCGTCGGAATTAGGCGGATTTTTTCCGCCGGAGGAAACCGTCGATCAGATGGTGGCTTCGGGAGGGAGCGACAAGCTGCGGGCGGAAACGATTGAGGCATATACCGAGCTGGCGCTATACAAGCAGACCCCGGTGGTTATTCTGCACAATGGAGACCGTGTCCTGGAACAGTACATGATGACTGTCTTAGGTCCTACCGGGCTGTTGGGAGTTATCAATTCCATGAACCGGAAATACGAGCCTTTTGTGGGGAAAAACAGCAGGATCATCGGACAGATGATCGCGGAATCCGCACCGAAGGATCTGGAGATCAAGGCGAATGTCAGAAGCTATATTGAGGGGATGTGCCGCTTTTTGCAGAGCCGAAAAGCGGTTCCGACCTACCAGATGCTTTCTTCCTGTCCTCACGGGCAGATGCTTCTGAAAGTGGATGAAGCCGTGATGAATCAGACATTGTCCCAGGCGCAGGGGCAGGAGATTAAGATGCGCCTGATGGCGGGACAGAATGAGTATTTTAAAATAGAAAACTATTTTTATGACCTGGAGATGCAGATCGATCCGATTCTGTGGCGTTATCAGAAAGGAAATCGGGAAAAACCTGTTAATATCCTGAGTTCTTTACATAATAACGGAGCGCTGATGATCGACGTGGGATCTTCCGGGAATCAGATTCTTCTGAATCTTCTGCTTGCCGAAATGCGCGTTGCCCGGCAGCAGGGACAGCGGGTCATTTGTGTTTTATCGGGACTGGATATTTCAGATAATGAATATCTGCGGCATATGTTAGAGCAGAGTTCCGGGAATCTCGCGATTGCCATGGTAAGCAGGGACGTTTATGCGTCCTGCAATGCGGATGACAGGCTGTTTCATCTTTTGATCGGGAAGAGCATGAAAAACATTATTTTTTCCCATAGCTCTAATGTGTCCGCTACAAAATGGGCAGAGGGAATCGGCTCTTATGATAAAGAAGAGGCCAGTTATTCCTATTCAAAGGGAAAGAGCCATGCGCCCATGCAGATTTTTGCGTCCACATCCAGTAATGAGGGAGTGAGTATCAGCATGAAACGTGAATATATCGTAAAACCTGAGGAAATTCTGCGTATGCAGGAGCGGGAGGCATATATATACACAAAGGCAGCAAATGAATTGGCACATACAATGTTGGTATAGACAGATGGGACTTACAAGCGTACATTTTTATTATTCTTTTCTTAACCTGACGGAAAAAAAGATGTTTGACAGCATATATGATCAGCTTCGGAAACAGCAGACGCAGATCCGGGTGATGGGAACACTTCGGGCAGTGAAAAAAGTCCTGATTTGCGTGCTGAGGGATTGTCCGGAGCTTTTTTTCGTCGATAATACCAGGATGGAGTTTCTGTCCGGAGTGGGTTATGTCACAGTTAGGATGAAATATACGAAAAATCATGCGGAAGTCAGGGCAATCAGCCAGAGGCTGGATTATTTGGGCGGCCGCTTTCTGGAGGAGATCAAAAGAAGACGGTTGAACAACCGGGATGTGATCCGTTATGTACATGATTTTATCCTCAAAAACACGGAGTACGCAATGGAAAGTCAGGCAATGCAGGATGCTTCCGGCGACGTAAGCACGATCTGCGGCGTCTTTATAAATCAGAGAGCCGTGTGCATGGGGATTTCCCTGGCGGTCAAATGGATGCTGGATCAGGCAGGTATCGCCTCCGGCGTGCTGGAAGGCAGAATGATCGACGCCGGGAGTCCGAGACTGGCGGATTATACGGGGGAGGACGCCCAGAATAATCATGCATGGAACATTGTGAATGTCAACGATGACTGGTATTATATGGATGTCACGATGGATATGGGAGCCAGTCAGGAAGGGAAAACGTGGATTTCGTATGACTATTTTTTAAGAAATGACCGGAATATGGAACAATACGTCCAGTATAACAATCCGCATACGGTCTGCGTTGACGAAAAATACAGTTTTTTTGCGGCAAAGAAGGTCATTTTTTCCAGCGAGGATGTCCTGATAAAATATCTGAAGTACTGCGTGAAGAAAAAGATCCGGCGGATCTGCTTCCAGACGGTTGGGGATCTTGCGTTAAAACCGGCGGATCAGATACAGAGGCTGGTGTCTCAATATACGATGTCGGGGTATCGATTCAGATATAATCGGAACCTGTCTGTATATGATTTTAAACTGATATAGGTAAAAGGAAGATATCATGTTCTTTGAACATGGTCATATAAAAAGAATAAAAAGCAAAGGAGAATACATATGGCGGATGTAATGGATTTTGAAATGGATGGATTTGACGATGTTGACCTGGGTGACTGGGGCAGCGATGAGGTGGAAGGCGGAGCGTCCGTTGAGGAAGAGGATTTTCTGGAGGGGATGGAACCGTCAAAAAAAAGCATGACGATTTTCTTCCTGATCGACACCTCCGGAAGTATGGGCGGGACGAAAATCGGTACGGTTAACGCAACTATGGAGGAATTGCTTCCGGAACTGATCGGACTGGGAGGCACGGAAACGGATATCAGTATTGCGGCGATGCGGTATGATTCCAATGTTTCCTGGATCACTCCGGAGCCGATGCGCGTGGAAGAGTATCAGATATGGCCCCGTCAGTCCGCTTCGGGAATGACTGCAATGGGAGCTGCCTTTGAGGAGCTGAACCGTAAGCTGTCCCGCTCCGCGTTTATGAATAAACCGTCTCTCTCTTTTGCGCCGGTTATTTTCCTGATGTCGGACGGCGCGCCGAATGACGACTGGAAAAAAGGTTTGGCTTTGTTGAAAAAGAACAGCTGGTACAGGTATGGATTAAAGATCGCTGTCGGAATCGGTTCCGCGCCGAACATGGATGTATTGAGGGAGTTTACCGGAGATCCGGAGCTTGCCATCCAGGCTCATGGGGCTGCGGAGTTGAAACGCCTGATCCAGTTCCTGGCAGTGACTTCTTCCCAGATCGGAAGTAAGAGCATGTCCCTGACCGATGACGGACGGGAGCTGACAGTCGAGGATGTGGCAGGAAGCAAGCAGGAGCAGCTGAAAGAGGCAGTGGTTGACCTGATGGGAAGTGAATTTGCGGATGCAGACGACATGGATTTTGATATAGGCTGGTAAGAAAGAACCTTGATAAGGAGATTGAGATGAACGAAGAAAGATACAAATTAAAAACCGGCGCACGGATTCCGATGGAGGCCGGCGGAGAGGCGGTTGTTGGAAAAGAGCTTGGCTCCGGCGGACAGGGCGTCGTATATCTGGTGAAATATCAGGGGAATGACTACGCCCTGAAATGGTATTTTTATGATAAATTAAATCATCCGGAGGAATTCCGGAGTAATCTGATCATGAATGCTGCGGACGGCGCTCCGGAGGGAAGCAGAAAATTTCTCTGGCCCAGATATGTGTCAAAGTATTATATGGTGGATGGAAAGACGAAAACCTTTGGTTATCTGATGGACATTGCACCGGCAGAGTATACGGAGTTTAACAATCTGTATATGGGTTATCACTGGAAGAAGCCTCCTGTGAAGGGGCAGAATGCCGTCAAGGTGATACATAAATTTGACTCCCTCGACGCGCAGGTGACCGCCGCGATCAATATTGTAAAGGCATTCCGATCCCTGCATCGCGTAGGAAAAAGCTATCAGGATCTAAACGGAGGCGGATTTTTCATCAATACCAAAAACGGGGACGTGATGGTCTGCGACTGTGATAATGTAGCTCCGGACGGGGAAAACTTCGGGATCGGCGGATTCCCCGGATATATGGCTCCGGAAATCGTCCGGGGAGTAGCGAAACCGGATGTGCTGACAGACCGCTATTCTCTTGCGGTGGTTTTGTTCCGCCTGTTTTTCCG
>CAZGMH010000001.1:36598-52187 GCA_964526765.1 uncultured Eubacterium sp. | reverse complement strand
ATGTGCTGACAGACCGCTATTCTCTTGCGGTGGTTTTGTTCCGCCTGTTTTTCCGTTCGGATCCGTTGGAAGGAAAGAAGGTTCTCCAGAGCGTTGTGCTGACAGAGGGAAAGGAATTGGAACACTACGGGAAGAATCCGGTATTTATCTATGACCCGGTAAATAATTCCAACCGGCCTGTCCGCAAAGTTCATGACAATGCTATCAAATTATGGCCGATGTTTCCTTCTTATCTGCGGGATGTTTTCACAAAGGCCTTTACAGAGGGAATGATGGATCCCGGCAAACGGATTATTGAGAAACGCTGGCAGGAGATACTGATCCGCCTGAGATCGGATATCATCCACTGCCCGGGCTGCGGGAAGGTGACATATTCCACTCTGTTTCACCATGTGGAACATTATGTGTGCAAATGCAGGACCTGCGGAACGAATATTTATACGCTGCAGATCAAGGACATGGTGACGCCTCTTTACCCCGGATTGAAGCTGTACCGCTGTTATACGGAAAAAGCGGAGGATTATGAGACAGTGACCGGAGAAGTGATTGAAAATAAAAACAAAAAAGGTCTGTTTGGCATTAAGAATCTTTCAAAGAAAACCTGGAAAGCAGAGTTCCCGAATGGCGAGCTGCGGGAAATCCGTCCGGGAGCGGGGGCGCCCATCTGGAAGGGGTTGAAAATTGATTTTGGAGACGATGTAAAAGCCAGAGTACTGTGGTAAGAGAAGGGACTTTGAGTATGAATACAATTTGGACATTGGGCGATTATGCCTCGGAAAAACAGGTAGAGGTCCCCGGAACGGAGAAAAATTATACGGTCCGGTTTGCCACCATGGAGGCCATGATCTTCGCTGCCAGGGAGCTGGTTCGGCTGTATGAACAATGGGAGCTGCAGCATGTCGCGTATGCGGATGTAAAACGGGATGCGTTTCTGTTTGATTCTAAGACCGGAAAGATGACCTTTCAGGATGATAAAAAAGTCATCGGAAGAGGACTGGAACTGTCGGAGGAACAGAGGATAGGCTATTACAGTGCGCCGGAGCTGATTCTGGGTGATGTAACAACTATGGATTCACAGACGCAGAACTGGACGCTTGCCATGCTTTTGTTTGACCTGTTTTATCACGGGGGGCATCCGCTGAGCGGAGCGATCAGTTTTACGCAGATTTTTTTTGATCCCCTGGATGAGTACCGATGGTATGCGAAAAACGGGATTTTCAATATGGAAGAATTCACCTGTAAAAACCGGCCGATTTATGGTATACAGGGACATCTGCTCCGATATTGGGAGTATTATCCGGAAGTCCTCCAGAATGCGTTTATAGAAGTTTTTTTGTATGGGAAAGAAGAACGGGAACGCCGCCTGTCCCCAAAGCAGTGGAAGAATGTTTTAAATGAGATGCGCTCGGCGCTGCCCTGCAATTGCGGTTACAGCGGTTTTATCAATACGTATAGAAAAGCGGAAAACGGCAATTATTCCTGCCCGCGGTGCGGGAAAATCTACTATGCGTTAGTGTGCGGGCAGCGGCATATATATATCAGCAATGGGACCAGACTATACCGTTATCAACTGGAACCGGATCGGCCGGATGATATGGAAACGGTAGCTGTGGTCGTGGAAAATAAGCATCGGAAAGGCGTTTTTGGCGTGAAAAATATGACAGATGACGTGTGGAGGGTTGTTTTCCCGGACCAGACTCAGCGGGAGGTAACGAAAAATCAGGGCGCGCCGATTTGGCCGGGATTGTCGATCACACTGCCAAATGACGAGGTATGGAGCATAAAACAACAGGGAATGGAGACGAACAATGGTTGATATGATGAATATGGACGGCAGTGGATGGGATGAAGATATGTTTGATGACATTGCCGGCGATAAACCCGATGTTATAAAGAGAGTGATTTTTCTGATCGACCGGTCCGGGAGCATGGATGGAACCACGATCGGGACGATCAATTCCATTATGGAGGAATTGCTGTCTGAGTTAGATGATAATTCCATCCGGATTGCGGCGGCAGAAGCGGATGAAACGGTGGAATGGAAAAGTGAAGATCCGGTATTGGTTTCCCAGTTTGGGACCTGGGAGCGTACCCGTTCCGGATCTTTCTCAAATCTGGGCGAGATGTTTTCGCAGCTGGCTGCCAGGCTGAAAAAAAGCGGCTGGAAGGAACGGGGAACAAAGGGAGCCGTTGATTATTTTATACTTTTTTCGGACGGTCTTGCTTCGGATGATTACAGAAACGGCTTAAAGAAACTTTCCGATATGCCGGCGTTTCAGAAAGGGAAAAGAATGGCGGTCAATTTTTCCGAGATTCAGAATGATGAGCTGCTGACTGCGTTTGCGGGAAAAGGGAAAAATGTGATCCATGCGTCCGGGAGCGGATCCATCGACGTGGTGGAAGATGCCATTTTAAAAATGGTCAGGTAGTCTGAATACAGGGAAGGATTGATAGTAAAATGGCGAATGAGACAGAGTGGTCATTTGAGGATGTTGATATGGATATGTTTACGGAAGAGACGGAGTGTTCAGAGGATGATCCTCTGAGCGGTGTCTCTCCGGTGAAAAAAAATATGGTTTTATTTTTCCTGATCGATGTTTCTTCCAGTATGCAGGGAGAGCGTATTGATACGATGAACCGCGCCATGCGGGAGGTACTGCCGGATCTGATCAATATAGGCGGCAGCAATACGGATATCCGGGTGGCGGTGCTGGAGTTTGGATCCGGCTGGAATTGGGTCACGCCGGAACCGATGCTGCTGGAAGAATATCAGAACTGGCGTGATCTGAGCGCGGGCGGCGTTACAGATCTGGGCATGGCATTGGAGGAGCTGAACGCGAAGATGTCAAGGAAACAGTTTTTGAATTCGCCGTCCCTGTCCTTTGCACCGGTTACATTTCTGATCACAGATGGATATCCCACCGATAATTATAAGCGGGGGCTTCAGATCCTGAAAAATAATAAATGGTTTCAGGCAGGAATCAAGATTGCTCTTGCATTGGGTGATGGGGTAGAGAAAAAGATTTTGGAAGAATTTACCGGAGATCCGGAGTTTGTTGTGGAAGCAAAAAACACAAAAACGCTGTATCAGCTTGTACGGGCAATTTCTGTGACTTCTTCCCAGATTGGCAGCAGTTCCATTCCGGTGGAGGAATCCGTCAGTGAATTGTCAGAACGGGATGTGGAAGGGACCAAGCAGGATATGATGAAGGACGTTCTTCGGGAAATCAGGAGTGACATTATGGAGTCCGATCTATCGGATGTAGATTTTGACAGCGGATGGTAGAAGTATAGGAGAATGATATATGTTTCAGGGAATACAGTGTGTCGTGCATGGAGCAGATCACATAAAAGCGAATAAAATCTGTCAGGATGCTGCCGGAGTCTGCGAGAGAGAGCGTTTTGCGGCGGCCGTGGTGTCGGACGGACATGGCGGTTCCAAGTATATCCGGAGCGATATCGGATCGAAGTATGCTGTGGACGCAGCGATTGAGACGGTGTGTGCTTATATGGAGGATTTTGATAGTTTTACGGCAGCGATTGAGAAAAATGCAGATTACATTCTGAATCGGATGGAATGCTATTTCATAACGAAATGGAATGAAAAAATTGAAATCTACAATGACAATCATGAATTGACAGATTCTGAGCGGAAAATACTGGATAAGATCAGAGAAAAAGACGGAAAAAATGTTGACTGGCATTCTTATTATGGATGTACGGTACTGATCGCCGTCATTGCGGAGGGCTACAGCTTTGGAATGCTGGTGGGAGACGGCACGTTTGCCGTTGTTTTTGAGGATGGTACTGTAAAGATTCCTATCGATGATCCGTATAGCGTGGCAAATATGACCTCATCCATCTGTGACAAACAGTGTATAGATAAGTTCCAGCATTATTATGAAAAGAAGCAGCCGATTTCCTTAACGGTTTCCAGCGACGGCCTGTGTAAATCCTTCGGAAGTGAAGAGAGCTTGAAGGATTATCATCTCCGGCTGAGCTATATGATGAATACGGAACAGTTTAAATCCAGCCTGGAGAAAAATCTGCAGAATTTTACGCAGAAGGGAAGCGGCGACGACATTTCGGTGGCGGCCGTGTTCGCACCGGATATTTTAAACGAAAAGAAACCGTTGCTTCTTAAGTCAATCGAAGAAAAAAAGAAGATTGAGCAGATGCGCAAAGAAGCCGAGGAAAAGCGTATTGCGGAAGTGAAACGCCAGATGGAGCTTGCGCGCCAGGAAGAGGAACGCCGCCGCCAGGAAGAGGAGCGCCGCCGTCAGGAGGAAGAACAGCGGCGGGCGGAAGCTGCGCGCAGACAGGAAGAGGCGCGCCGCCGGGCGGAAGAGCGCAGACGTCAGGCGGAGGCGCGCCGCAGACCTGCGGTGGATGTCATGCCGTTCCTGAAACCCGGATATGCCGCCAGGGATCAGGCAGTAAAGAAAGAACCGGATCAGAGGGAATGGGAGATGGAAAATCTTCTGAAAGTCCAGCAGGAACAAAACCGGCGGGAACGTGAATTGAAGGAAAAAGAGATTCAGCTTCAAAAACAGCAGGCAGAACTGGAGCGGGCGCAGCTTCAGTTCCAGAAAGAGCAGGAAAATACGCCGGCGCTGACAGACAGCTTAAACTCGATCAGGCAGAGGGCGCTGGAGGGAGCGGCTTTTGTAGTTGAGAAAATAGGAGCCGGCGCCCAGAATATGGAAGAGATTATCAGCCAGAAACTGGAAGAGAGGGCTGATATCATCGCGCAGGAATCCGCGGATATGGAGGAAACAGACAAATGAAGCTGGAAGCAAATGTTATTCTTGGAAAATGTTATAATAAAGAATTGTATGGTATGCGGGTACAGAAGGCAGATGGCGACTGGATCCGTACCTGGGCGTTTCCAATCAAAGAGGGGACAGCCTCGGAGGAAGGATTTGACAAGGTGAAAATCACCGGAAGTTTTCACGCTGCGGATGATTATCCCGGATGCCCTTATTGTGAAGGACAGGGGTTTATTGTATGCGGCGTCTGTAAAAAGATCAGTTGTTATCATGGGGAGGAAATCAGCGTATGCCATTGGTGTGGAAATTCTTCCAGGGTGACGATATCAGATTCATTGGACGTTTCGGGAGGAGGATACTAAGATGCCGGACTATGTGAGAATTGACAATATACAGGACGTGGAGCAGGCCTATTGCGAAACGGTCAGAATCTTTGGCAAAACCATATTAAATGACAAGTACCGTATGGTGGGGGCTTTCCTGGATATTGCCCCGAAAATGAAAGAGGAAGCGTCTCATCTTATAAAGGCGTTTGACGCAGGGGTGCCTCAGTATTTCGCGGGAGCTGCCGGACTGGAAAAAGAAAAGGCGGCGGAATTGGCGAAAAGTCTGCAGGCAAAAGGGATCTCAGATGATGCCGCAATTGATCTGCTGGAAAATCTTGGAAAAGCAGTAGGAATACGTGTAAATATCCGGCCGGATTACAGTAAGGGCGGAGAGATTCCGTATGCTGCAAAAAAAGGCGATGATTTAAACACAGCGATCAGAAAATTGGATCATATCCGCTGGTTTTTAAATAACAGTAACAAATATCAGATACGGGGATTGGGAACTGAACTCGGGGATATGAGAAAGCTGATGAACAATCCGCAGAGAAATGAGGCGGAACTGATCAGCAGATATGACAGTCTGGTACATAAATTTCAGAATGATCCCTTTGCGGAATGCTTTATCTTTGATAAGGCGAAAGATGCCGATATCAATAGTACTTCCTTTGGAGCCTATTTTATTGTGGCAGGCGGGACGCCGGTCGCATTGGAATTCGCCCGCCAGTATGGAGGGAGAGACTACCATAACGGATTGGCGTCTGTGAAAACGAAATACAGCGCCATGTTGAAAAAAGTGGAGGACTACCATAACGAGGTCTCTGGGATCCAGTTGTCTTCCGGCGGTAATGGGCCAAAGAAAGGGAAAGCTATTGCGTTTATCATTGTCGCTGTTTTTCTTATGCTGACAATACGTAACTGGCTTACGGCTCGTTTTGCCGGATCGGGACTTTTGAGTTTTTGGAGCGTATTAAAGACAAACCATTTTAAGATATGGAAAGTATTCGCAGGAATTCCGTCCGTAAGCCATCCGGTGGGATACAGTGTGATACTGATCGTTTCGGCCCTGATTTTGATGTGCGCAATCATTCTGGTGGTTCATATATTCAAGACGATCCGCAATGTTTCCAGGGCAAAAGGGGCGAAGGGACCGCTGAATAAAAAGAACAAGCTGGAACATATGTTCGGGAAGAATATTCCCGGTCAGATAAAGACCGTTATGGATGCCATGGGTCAGTATGTCGCCGGGAAAAAGGACACATTGGAATTAAAAAAACACGATTATCGATCCGCGGTGAAGGATATCCAGTCTCTGAAGAATACAAAGATATCCTCTTCGAGCGCGCTCGTGACGCAGGGGGCAAAGACAGCGCTTGGATGGATGATCGCATTCACCGTTATTGTTAGCATTATGAGCGCCACCGAGCTTCGCAGCGCGGCCATGACATCGTCAACTGAGATTGGGAATATAGTGACTCAGAGGGAAGAACTGTCCGAAACGGTCATTCCGACCAATGCGATAAGGTTCGGCGATCATTATTATGCGATTTATGATGATGCCCAGTCCTGGAGTGACGCTTATTCACAGTGCGAAAAACTGGGAGGACATCTCGCTGTGATTTCATCCGAGGAGGAGGATATCGCAGTCATCACTTATCTGAAAAATCAGGATGTGGACGTCGCTTTTCTTGGCCTGATCTATACCTCTAATGAGGAGCATCCATTGAATTGGTACTGGTATGGCTATGGAGAGTTGTCCTACACTGACTGGACGGAGGGAGAACCGGATTTGGGGGATGATGGACAATGCCTTTACGGTGCAGTCTGCCAGTCTGATAATTACCAGTGGAGAGCCCTGTCGATAGATTATACAAATTATTATGTATGTGAATGGGAGTCCCTGGATGCCGGAAAAGTGGATAAACGTCTGCTGGATATTCCGATTGGTTCCATGACATATAACGGTCATTACTATGCACTTTTAAATGGAGCGGAATCCTATGATGACGCAGTGGAAATGTGTGAGAAACTGGGCGGCTATATGTGCATGATCGACAATGCGGATGAAAATGCGGCACTTTATAACTATATGCTCAACCGTGAATATGACAGTGCATATTTTGGATACAGTGATCAGGATCTGGAAGGAAAGTGGAAGTGGGCATATACTGATGCGTCTGGTGAATTCACAAATTGGGCCGAAGGAGAGCCAAACGGAGATACCGGTGAAAACTATGGAATGTTTTATTGGAGTTCTCCCGAGTACTGCTGGAATGACGGAAACTGGGGCGGTGAAAATTCCATGTTTTTCTGTGAATGGGATCTGACCCAGACGGAAGAAGACGAAGCATGAGCGGTTATATCCAATCTGAACGTATGGTGTCGGAATTTATGGAACTGACGGCCATCGACAGCGTCAGTTTCAAAGAGCGCCGGCTGGCGGATAAATTGAAGAAAAAACTGGAGGCTCTGGGGATATCTGCCTGTGAAGATGACGCAGGAGAGCATTATGGAAGTGAGGCAGGAAATATATACGGATATCTGAAGGGAACGCTGCCGGGTCCGCCGGTTCTTTTTTCAGCTCATATGGATACGGTTGAACCGGGAATCGGAAAAAAAGCTGTAATCCGGGCAGACGGCAGGATTACAAGTGATGGCGCAACGGTGCTTGGCGCGGATGATGTGGCCGGAATTACCGCCATCCTGGAGGCAGTTCGCTGTATTCGTGAACATGACATTCCCCACCGCGATATAGAGATTCTTTTCCCGATTGCGGAGGAGACCTATGTGCAGGGAAGCTCTGTATTTGATTATCGTAAGCTCCGGGCAAAGGAAGCTTATGTAATGGATTTAAGCGGAGAGGTGGGAACGGCGTCTTTGCAGGAGCCTACGCTCATTTCTTTCCGGGCGGCGGTACACGGAAAGGCCTCCCATGCAGGTTTTTCGCCGGAGCAGGGAATACATGGGATTGCAGTGTCGGCGGAAGCGGTGACAAAAATCCGTCAGGGACGGGTCGATGAAGATACCACTGTCAATATCGGAAAAATTTGCGGCGGTACTGCCACAAATATCGTACCGGATATGGTTGTATTAGAGGGAGAGGTGCGAAGTTATGTCCATGAAAAAGCCCTGCGGCAGATAGAGCATATCCGCAGTGTTTTTGCGGAGACGGCAGAAAAGTATGGCGCGTCCTGTGAGGTGGAAACCCAGATTCACCTGTATGCATATCAGGTGTCAGAAGAAGAACCGGTTGTGAAGCATTTTTTACAAGCCTGTGAAGATTTGGATATAAAGAGCCGATTAGTCTCTACTTTTGGAGGCAGCGACAATAACAGTTTTCTGAGAAACGGAATTTGCGGAATCGTACTTGCCTGCGGTATGCATCAGGTCCATACGGTGCAGGAATACACCCGGCCGGAAGATATGGCGCAATGCGCGTCGATTCTGGTTCAATTGATGACACAGGAGGAAAAGGGATCATGAAAAACCCCCTTAATTATCAGACAACAGAATATGACTGCGGACCTACTACGATGATGAATGCCATTAGTTTCCTGTTTACAAGGGAAGAAATCATGCCGGACATATTAAAATGCATTATGCAGTATTGTCTGGACGGTTATAACAAACGGGGGGAGGCCTATAAAAGCGGAACTTCCGACATGGCAATGTGGTTTCTTTCCCACTGGCTGAATCATTTCGGCGAGGTCCGCAAATTTCCTGTACTGTGCAAAAATCTTACCGCAGAGGAAGTTTTTATCGGGCAGAATGCCCCTATCACGGAGTGCCTGCAGCAGAAAGGGGCTGTTGTGGCAAAGGTAATGCTGGGCGGATGGCATTATGTCCTGTTGACGGGAATCGAGGGAGAATATGTGGACTTATTTGATCCCTATTACCGCCAGCGTCCATTCCGGAATGAAAAAATTCAAATGATCCGGGATGAGCCGAAAAAAAGAAACCGTAAGGTACATATGGATATTTTAAACGGAACCGGGAGAGGCGACTATCAGTTTGGAAAAACAGAAAAGCGCGAATGTGTGCTGTTGTATAATACGAATACAAGGCTGACCATGGATCAGATTGAATATATTATCTGAATTGGAATACCGGAAATCATGATAGATTGAGTAAAAACCGCAGCGAGGTCGTGCGGGATGATGAGACAAAGGAATGGCACAGGGTGCAGTAATCCAATCGTAATTCAATATTAAGAATTTCATGATAAAAAGATATGTAAGAAAGGGTAGAAAAATCTAAAAAAGTTATTGACAACTAACAAACGTTAAAATATACTAAAGAAATGGAAGAAAATTATTATAAAATTAAAATGCAAAAAGAACTGATTATTGACAGGCTCAAGGAAAACGGTTGTCGGATAACGAAACAGAGATTAACGCTTTTGGACATAATTTTGGAGGAAAATTGTTCCTGCTGCAAGGAGATACATTATAAGGCATCCCGGATTGACAGCAGAATCGGAACCGCTACGGTATATCGTATGGTAAGCCTTCTGGAAGAGATTGGGGCTATCAGCAGAAAAAATATGTATCAGGTAATATGCTCTCCGAAGTTGGAGGAGGAGAGCGCCTGCATTGTGGAACTGGATGATCATTCCGTGCGGCATCTCTCCATGAAGGACTGGAATGCGGTTGTCCGGGAGGGGCTTAAAATCTGCGGATATCTGAACTCGCAGAATGTAGTATCCGTTTCCATCGGGCAGACGGAGCAATCCATGTGCAATTGAAAAAAATATCAGTTATTGCGAAAAATACTTGAGAAAAAGATGGAAAAATATTCAGATTGCGTTTATAATATCCTTTGTACATAATTTTTACAGTAGAAGTTGGGAGGCTGACGGAATGAAAAAGCATAAATACTGGGCTTTTGCCATGGTAGTCTGTCTGCTTATGACGATCTACACCGGCTATAAGCATGAATAGTAAAAAGGAGGCAATCAGATGTTTAGAAATTTTAATCCCGGAAAATTAGGTATCTTTGCGGCAGGCCTGTTATTCGGAACGGCAGGAATTAAAATATTGACCAGCAAAGATGCAAAGAAAGTATATACGAATTGCACAGCGGCTGTTTTGCGTGCGAAGGACTGCGTTGTAAAAACGACGACAACACTTCAGGAAAATGCAGAGGATATTCTTGCAGGAGCAAAACAGATTAACGAGGAGCGTGCGGCATCCTGCGGGCCAATCGGGGACGGACCGGCTGATGCCGAGGACGCAGAATAGAGAGTATAGGAATGGCACCTGCAATTGCTGCAGGTGTCTTTGTATGTGAAAGAGTTTTGCTGTTTCATGGAAAATCTGCCCTGTGAGGAGGAACGATATGAGATTTACGATAAAACATGAGCTGAGAGGGCGTCTGAGGGTTCATATGCTGCAGGAGCGGATGACTTATGCCCAGGCAGATACGCTGCTGTATTATCTGCAGCAGCAGGATGAGATTGTGTCGGCAAAGGTTTATGAGCGGACTGCAGACGCCGTCATCTGTTATGAAGGGGAACGCACAGACATCCTGCGGCTGCTTCAGACCTTTCATTATGAAAAAGTGGAAGCGCCGCAGGAGATAATTGAAAATTCCGGGCGGGAATTAAATGCCGTATACAAGGAAAAATTGATTTGTAAAATTGTGTGGCATTATGGAAAAAGGCTGTTTGTTCCTGCCCCGATTCGGGCTGTGATCACCGTAATCCGGGGAATCGGTTATATTTATAAAGGAATCCAAAGCCTGCGTCATAAGAAGCTGGATGTGGCAGTTTTGGATGCGGCTTCCATTGCGGTATCGCTGCTTCGGCGGGACACATCTACGGCGGGCTCGATCATGTTCCTGTTGGGAATCGGCGAGTTGTTAGAGGAGTGGACGCATAAAAAGTCTGTGGATGATCTGGCGCGAAGTATGTCTCTGAATATTGGAAAAGTATGGCAGAGGATTGACGGGCAGGAGGTTCTTGTCGCGGCTTCAAAAATTCAGAAGGACGATATCGTGGTTATTCATATGGGAACCGTGATCCCTTATGACGGAATCGTGACAGAAGGGGATGGGATGGTGAACCAGTCCTCCCTGACCGGAGAGTCTGTATCGGTGAGAAAGACGGTTGAGGATTATGTATATGCGGGAACCGTGCTTGAGGAAGGAGAACTCGTCATCCGTGTCGATGCCGTCGGAGGTTCCACACGATTCGAAAAAATCGTGACAATGATAGAGGATTCTGAAAAATTAAAATCCGCCCTTGAAAGCAAGGCAGAGCATCTCGCGGATAAACTGGTGCCGTTCTCACTGCTGGGAACAGGGCTTACATGGCTCATTACGGGGAATACAACGAAAGCATTGTCTATTCTGATGGTTGACTTCTCCTGTGCCCTGAAGCTGGCAATGCCGATTTCCGTATTATCTGCAATCCGTGAGGCGCAAAATTATGATATTACGGTTAAGGGAGGCAAATATCTGGAGACTATAGCCGAGGCGAAAACCATCGTATTTGACAAGACGGGCACTCTCACAAAGGCAAAACCGACCGTGGCTGATGTGGTTTCCTTCGGCGGGGAAGATGCGGATGAACTTTTAAGGGTTGCCGCCTGCCTGGAGGAACATTTTCCGCACTCTATGGCAAAAGCTGTGGTGACAGCTGCAAAGAACAGGCATTTGGAACACAGAGAGATGCATTCCAAGGTGGAATACATCGTAGCCCACGGGATATCCTCATTTATAGAGGGGAAAAAAGCGGTTATCGGCAGTTATCACTTTGTTTTTGAGGATGAAAAATGCCATGTTCCGGCAGGAGCGGAGGAAAAGTTTGCAAAGCTTCCGGAGGAATGCTCTCATTTGTATCTGGCCATTGAAAATGAGCTGGCGGCAGTTATCTGCATTGAGGATCCGGTGCGTGAAGAAGCGGCAGAGGTAATCCGCGCCCTTCGCGATACGGGCATAGAAAAGATTGTGATGATGACCGGGGACAGTGAGCGCACGGCAGCGGCAATTGCCCGGAAGGTGGGAGTGGATGAATATTATTCCGAGGTACTCCCGGAGGACAAAGCCCGGTTTGTGGAGCAGGAAAAAATGCTCGGACACAAAGTGATCATGGTCGGCGACGGCATCAATGATTCTCCTGCCCTTTCAGCGGCGGACGCAGGCGTGGCGATCAGCGACGGGGCGGCGATTGCCAGAGAAATAGCGGACGTCACGATAGCGGCGGATGATCTTTGGGAAATGGTGACACTGCGCCGGATCAGTACGGGACTGATGGAACGTATACGGAAGAATTATCGTTTTATCGTAGGATTTAATACGGCTCTGATCGTGCTTGGCGTGGGCGGAATCATTCAGCCGACAACCTCCTCGCTGCTGCACAACAGTTCTACGCTGCTTATCGGACTGAAAAGTATGCAGAATTTGCTGGAGGAGAAAGAAGCCAGGAAAGAAATCCGGTAAAAAGTGCTTGCATATCTGTTGTGTTTGTGATAAAGTTACGAATGAAGTTATAGCGTAATTGGTAAGAGTGGGTGAGAGCCCACTCTTAGTTATTGTGTATCAGGTTTATGGAAAAGGGAAGAAGGTGGCAGCAATGTCAAAGCGGGAAGAATATGAATCGCGTACGGAAGCGCTTCTTTTACCGATTATGGAAGAATTGAATTTTGAATTGGTGGATGTGGAATATGTCAAAGAAGGCAGTTCATGGTACCTGAGGGCGTATATTGACAAGGAAGGCGGCATTACCGTAAATGACTGTGAGACGGTTGCAAGGCGGATGAACGATCTGCTCGATGAACAGGATTTTATTGATGAGTCCTATATTTTTGAGGTGAGTTCACCGGGACTCGGCAGACCTCTGAAAAAGGAAAAAGACTATGTCCGCAGCATGGGAAAAGAGCTGGAAATCCGCACATACCGCGCGATTAACCGGCAGAAAGAATTTTACGGTATTCTGACAGCCTATACGGAAGATACGGTTACAATTACAACAGATGAAAAGGAAGAATTAACGTTCCGGAAAAAAGAGATTGCTTTAATCAGACTGGCGTTTGACTTTTAGATATTCGCAGAACAGGAGGAAAAAGAAAAAAATGGCGAAAACCAGCAAAAACAGTAAAAACACGGACAGCAGAGAACTGCTTGAAGCGTTGACAATTTTGGAAAAGGAAAAAAATATCAGTAAAGAGACATTATTGGAAGCAATTGAAAATTCTTTGCTGACCGCCTGCAAGAACCATTTCGGCAGGGCGGATAATGTGAAGGTAGACATGGACCCGGTTACATGTGAATATCATGTATATGTGGAAAAGACCGTTGTGGAAGAAGTGGAGGATTCCGTATCCCAGATTAGTCTTGCAGAAGCAAAAATGCGGGATGACAAATATGAGGTTGGGGATATTGTGAGAGAAGAAATCCAGTCCAGAGATTTCGGACGCATCGCCACTCAGAATGCAAAAAATGTCATACTGCAGAAAATCCGTGAGGAGGAAAGGAAAGTTATCTACGACCAGTATTACGGAAAGACCAGAGATATCGTTACCGGTATCGTACAGCGTTATATTGGCAAAAATGTCAGTATTAACCTGGGAAAAGTGGATGCGATTTTAAGTGAGAATGAAATGATCAGGGGAGAGACCTTTGAGCCGACAGAGCGTATCAAGGTTTATGTCCTGGAAGTAAAGGCGACCTCCAAGGGACCGAAGATTCTTGTGTCCCGCACGCACCCGGAACTGGTAAAACGTCTGTTTGAGGCAGAGGTTGCGGAGGTACGCGAAGGAATCGTGGAGATTAAGAGCATTGCCCGTGAAGCGGGAAGCAGAACAAAGATGGCTGTATGGTCGAACGACCCGGATGTGGACCCGGTAGGCGCCTGCGTCGGAATGAACGGTTCCCGCGTAAATGCCATTGTAGATGAGTTAAACGGAGAAAAAATTGATATCATCAACTGGAATGAAAACCCGGCGATGCTCATTGAGAATGCGTTAAGCCCGGCAAAAGTAATTTCCGTTATTGCAGATGCGGAGGAAAAGACGGCAAAAGTTGTGGTTCCTGATTATCAGTTGTCTCTTGCGATTGGCAAGGAAGGGCAGAACGCCCGTCTTGCTGCCCGTCTGACAGGGTTCAAAATTGACATTAAGAGCGAGACCCAGGCAAGAGAAGCTGGTGATTTCATGGATTATGAGACCGAATATGAGGACTATGACGAGGATGAATACCTGGATTATGACGAGGAAGGTTACGGGGAGGATTCCTATGAAAAGGAATCTTATGACGGAGAATCTTACAGCGAAGAATCCTATGAAAAAGAGTCCTATGAAAAAGAATCCTATGAAAAAGAATCTTATGATGAGGAATCCTATGACGGCTGCGAAGATGAAGATTTAGATTATTACGAAGAAGAAGGTTATGAGAATGAATAAAAAAATTCCGATGCGCATGTGTGTGGGCTGCCAGGAAATGAAAGAAAAACGGAATATGATACGTGTGTTAAAGACACAGGAAAATACGTTTTGCATTGACGCGACAGGAAAAAAGAATGGCCGCGGCGCATACCTGTGCAAGTGTGCGGAATGCCTGACAAAGGCGCTCCAAAATCACGGGCTGGAACGTTCATTCAAAATGAGTATACCAAAGGAAACAGTTGCTGAACTGAAAAAGGAGATGGAAGAAATTGCGCAATGACAGAATTTTATCCAATCTTGGCCTTGCGCAGAAGGCAGGCCAGATTGCCAGCGGGGAATTTGCGGTGGAAAAAGCGGTAAAGGGCGGCCTTGCATGTCTTGTAATCGTGGCGTCGGATGCGTCTGACAATACTAAGAAAAAGATGAGAAATATGACGGCTTTTTATGAGGTGCCGATTTATTATTATGGTACAAAGGAAGATTTGGGAAGATGCATCGGCAAAGAATACCGTTCTATGGCGGCGGTTCTGCATCCGGGATTTTCGGATTCCATCAGAAAGCAGCTGGAAACAAGATTAACAACTGAATAGGGAGGAACCAGAATGGCAAAAATAAGAGTTCATGAGTTAGCAAAAGAATTTGATGTACCGGCAAAGGAGATATTAACATTTCTTTCCGGACATAATATAGATGTGACCAGTCATATGAGTGCGTTGGAAGAGGATGCCGTCGCACTGGTCAGAAATAAATATGGGAAAAAACCATCCGCACCGGAGACCGCCGGAGAAGTAAAGAAGGAGCGTCCGAAGAAAAAGGCGAGTATCTCCGCAGTATATAATCCTCAAAACAGTAAAATGGGAGACCGCCGTCCGGGTAACGGACAAAGAAACGTTTCGGGAGCGAGAAATGCCCAGAATCGTCCGGCAGGCGACAGACCGCATCGCCCAATCGGCGACAGACCGCAGCGTCCGGCAGGCGACAGGCCGGAAAGACCCCATCGTTTTGCAGGAGAACGGACGGAACGGATACAGCGCCCGGCAGGAGAACGGACAGACCGGGCACAGCGTCCGGTCGGGGACAGAACGGAGAGGGCACAGCGTCCGGCAGGCGA
>CAZGMH010000001.1:28724-36498 GCA_964526765.1 uncultured Eubacterium sp. | reverse complement strand
GGGCACAGCGTCCGGTCGGGGACAGAACGGAGAGGGCACAGCGTCCGGCAGGCGACAGGACGGAACGGGTACAGCGTCCGGCAGGCGACAGGCCGGAACGGATACAGCGTCCGGCAGGCGACAGACCGGTGAGGACACAGCGTCCGGCAGGCGACAGACCGGAGAGGATACAGCGCCCGGCAGGCGAGAGAACAGAGCGGCCGCAGCGTCCGATGGGCGAGAGGTCTGACAGGCCGCAGCGCTTCAACGGGGACAGACCGCAGAGAAAATTTTCAGATCGGCCGGAACGGCAGGAAAGTGGTGATAGAAATGGCCGCAGCGAAAGAAAAGACAACAATAATCAGAAAAATTTCCAGGGGAATCGCGGCAGCGGTAATAATTATGCAGGTAATCGAAACAATCGAACGGACAATCAGGGTCGTTCAAAAGAATCGAGAAACCGATTAGACCAGGAAATTTCCCGTATGAACCGGGATGCCGCAAAGTCTTCCATTGAAGAACTTCGGGGCAAGGAAAATACCCACAATAATAAGAAGAAAAAACAGGACTACGAAAAGAAAAACAGAAAACAGGAACAGTATATCAACCTGGAAAAGAAAACCGGGCACAAGAAACGGAACGCACAGCCTCAGGCGCCGTCAGAAAAGAAAGAAGACGAAGTTCGCACAATCACTCTGCCGGAAGTGATGACAGTGCGCGAACTGGCTGACAAGATGAAGGTTCAGGCTTCCGAAATTGTGAAAAAGCTGTTTATGCAGGGCGTCATGATGACGGTCAACCAGGAAATTGATTATGAAAAAGCGGAAGCGATTGCGCTGGAATTTAACTGTATTGCCGAGCCGGAAGAGAAAGTGGATGTTATCGCTGAACTCTTAAAAGAGGACGAGGAGGACGAGAGCACGATGGTGACAAGGCCGCCGGTAGTCTGCGTGATGGGACATGTTGACCATGGTAAGACATCCCTCCTGGATGCAATCCGCAAGACCCGTGTGACAGACCGTGAGGCTGGCGGTATTACACAGCATATCGGCGCTTCTGTCGTAAAGATTAACGGGCAGAAAATCACATTCCTTGATACGCCGGGACATGAAGCATTTACCGCGATGCGTATGCGGGGAGCAAATTCCACAGATATTGCGATCCTGGTGGTTGCGGCAGACGATGGAATCATGCCGCAGACAGTTGAGGCAATCAACCATGCGAAAGCGGCCGGAATCGAGATTATTGTTGCAATCAACAAGATTGATAAAGAAGGAGCCAATATAGACCGTGTAAAACAGGGTCTTACCGAATATGATCTGATCCCGGAGGACTGGGGCGGAAGCACGATCTGTGTTCCGGTTTCCGCACACACCGGAGAGGGGATCACACAGCTTTTGGAAATGGTGCTTTTGAGCGCAGAAATTCTGGAACTGAAAGCAAATCCGAAGCGCAATGCAAGGGGACTTGTCATCGAGGCGCAGCTCGACAAAGGGCGCGGCGCCGTCGCGACAGTTCTTGTCCAGAAAGGCACGCTGAAGGTCGGACAGCCGGTAGCGGCGGGAAGCACTTTTGGCAAAGTGCGTGCAATGCTGGATGACAAAGGCAGACGTGTGAAAGAAGCAGGGCCATCTACTCCGGTGGAAATTCTGGGTCTGAACAGTGTGCCGAATGCCGGTGAAGTATTTGTCGTATGTGATTCGGAGAAAGAGGCAAGAAGTTTCGCAGAAACCTTTGTATCCCAGAATAAGGAAAAATTGCTGGAAGAGACAAGGACGAGAATGTCCCTGGACGATCTGTTTTCCCAGATTCAGGCGGGCAATCTGAAGGAATTGAACCTGATCGTAAAGGCGGATGTACAGGGGTCTGTGGAGGCAGTAAAACAGAGCCTGACCAAGCTTTCCAACGAGGAGGTTGTGGTAAAAGTCATCCACGGCGGAGTCGGCGCCATCAGCGAATCCGACGTCACGCTTGCATCCGCATCCAATGCGATTATTATCGGATTTAATGTAAAGCCGGATGCAACGGCAAAATCTACTGCGGAACAGGAAAAAGTAGATATCCGCTTATACTCTGTCATCTATAAAGCGATTGAGGATATCGAGGCTGCCATGAAGGGAATGCTGGATCCGGTTTTCGAGGAGAAAATTATCGGCCATGCGGAGATCCGCCAGATATTCAAAGCTTCCGGCGTGGGCAATATTGCCGGTTCCTATGTGCTCGACGGTGTACTTGAACGCAGCTGCAGGATTCGCATCAGCAGAGAAGGGACACAGATATTTGAAGGAAATCTTGCTTCCCTGAAACGTTTCAAGGATGATGTAAAAGAAGTAAAAGCGGGGTTTGAATGCGGTCTTGTATTTGAAGGATTTAACGACATCGCAGAACTTGATGTTGTGGAGGCATATAAGATGGTGGAAGTTCCAAGATAGTCAGGAGATGATTATATGAGAAAAAACAGTATTAAAAATACCAGACTGAATGAGGAAGTAATGCGTGAGCTCAGCAGCATTATCCGAAATGAGATTAAGGATCCGCGCATCCATCCGATGACCACCGTATCATCGGTTCAGGTGGCGCCGGACCTTAAGACATGCAAAGTATATGTCAGTGTGCTGGGGGATGAAAAAGCCCGGCAGGACACGATGGATGGATTAAAAAATGCCGCCGGGTATGCGAGAAGATGTCTTGCACAGTCTTTGAACCTGAGAAATACACCGGAAATCCGGTTCATTCTGGATCAGTCTATTGAATATGGTATCGAGATGTCAAAGAAAATCGATGCCCTGACATACAGCGAACAGCAGGAAGAATAGAAGGGGAGAAGCATGATTTCATTAGATTCATATTTGGAAAATGTATCTTCCGCTGCAATTGCAGGCCACGTCAGGCCCGATGGGGACTGCGTGGGTTCCTGCCTTGCGGTATACAATTACATCCGTGACAATTATCCTGATATTATGGCGGATGTATATCTGGAGCCGATTCCAGAAAAATTCCGGTTTCTGAAAAATTCAGAAAAAATCCAAAGTATCAGCAAGGCAGATGATAAATTGGAATACGACCTGTTTATCGCCCTGGATTGCGGCGATGCAGGGCGGCTCGGCATTGCGGGAAGATATTTTGAGACGGCGAAAAGCACTTTTTGCGTGGATCATCATATCAGCAACCGCAGTTTTGCCGATTTCAACTATATTTTTCCGAATGCCAGCTCTACTTCGGAACTGGTATATCAGTTGATGGATTCCAAAAAAGTTACGAGAGAGATTGCGGAATGCATTTATCTTGGAATAGCGCATGATACGGGGGTTTTTCAATACTCCTGCACGTCCTCGAAAACGATGCAGATTGCCGGCGCCCTCATGGATACCGGCATCAACTATCCGAAAATCGTGGACGAGACTTATTACATGAAAACCTATGAGCAGAACCGGATTCTGGGAAAGGCGCTGATGGACAGTGAACTCTGTCTCAACGGAAAATGCATCTACAGCCTGATCCAAAGGAAAGATATGGAAAAATACCATGTCCGCCCCGAGGATTTGGACGGCATTGTGAGCCGGCTTCGTTCTACCGCCGGTGTGGAGGCCGCAATCTTCCTTTACCAGAATGAGGAGGGAAGTTATAAGATCAGTCTCCGTTCCGCATCTTATGTAGACGTGGCAAAGATCGCCGTGGAGTTTGGCGGCGGCGGGCACTGCAGGGCGGCGGGAGCGTCCGGTACGGATGCGCCGGAGGAAATTTTGAAAACACTGCTGTCACGCATTGAGACGCAGATGAAAGAATATGAGGAGCTTTCATGTACCATGGAATTATAAATGTATATAAGGAAAAGGGATTCACGTCCTTTGATGTGGTTGCAAAAATGCGGGGTATCTGCGGACAGAAAAAAATCGGCCATACAGGGACGCTGGATCCGGAGGCGGAAGGCGTTTTGCCGGTTTGCCTGGGGAAGGCGACAAAGGTGTGCGGCATGCTGACGGACAGCGATAAGATTTACCGGACAGTGATGCTTTTGGGCGTGGAGACCGACACGCAGGACATGACCGGGACTGTGCTGGCAGAGGGAGACCTCTCCGGGATTACAGAAGCGGAAGTGCGGGAGGCTGTCTCATCCTTTGTGGGGGAGCTCGAACAGATACCGCCCATGTATTCGGCGCTGAAAGTAAACGGCAAAAAGCTGTGTGACCTGGCAAGGGCGGGAATCACCGTGGAGAGGAAGAAAAGAAAGATTACGATATATGATATCGTGATTGAAAAGGCAGAGCTTCCCCGGGTGGAAATGACCGTGCATTGTTCCAGGGGGACATACATTCGGACATTGTGCCATGACATCGGCCAGAAGTTGGGATGTAAGGCTGCAATGGAACAGCTTATCCGGATTCAGGCGGCGGGATACCGGATTGCGGATGCCCACAGGCTGGGAGAACTGGAACAATTGAAAAATCAGGGAAATCTGTCATCTGTGATACGTCCGGTGGAGGATGTTTTTGCACAGTATCCGTTCCTCACGGTGAAAGCGCCGTTTGAAAAAATGCTTTTGAATGGAAACGCCCTGAAAGCCGGACAGTTTGAATCTGTTTCGGAGATCCATTATAAAAATCCGGTGCGGGTGTATGGCCCTTTTGGGAGATTTTTGGCTATTTACCGATATTCGGATGAAAAATCCGTATTCATGCCGATAAAAATGTTTTTAGAGGAATAGCGATAAAAAATGAAGTATATAAAAAACACATTGGAATTCAGGATTTTGGAACCGTCCGTGATATCCCTGGGAAAGTTCGACGGACTTCACATGGGACACCGCTATTTGATGGAGGAGATGGAAAGGGGAAAAGAAGGCGGATTAAAAAGCGTCGTATTTACATTTGACATTCCGCCAAAATCCATCCGTCAGGCAGAATATAAAGTGTTATCTACCAATGAAGAAAAGGTACAGATTTTTGACGCGGCGGGCGCGGACTATTTGATCGAGTGTCCTTTTACCGAGGAGTTCAGGCGGATGAAACCGTATGAATTTCTGAAAATGCTGACGGAAAAGATAAATGTAAAAAGGATCGTCGCCGGCACGGATTTCCGGTTCGGATATCAGCGCGCCGGTACATACAGGGATTTGGAAGCGTATGCCGCAGATTTCGGATATGAGGCGGTAATCGTGAATAAGAAGCAGTACCGCGGGGCTGATATCAGCAGTACCCGTATCAGGGATTGTATTGTGGATGGCGATATGGAGGAAGCGAACCGGCTGCTTGGGTACGGCTATTTTCTTTCGGGGACTGTGCAGCATGGAAATGAAATCGGACGTACCATAGGCATTCCAACAGCGAATCAGTTTCCCGCCCCGGAAAAGCTGATGCCGCCGAACGGGGTTTATGCGGTGCAGGTTGTTTTTGACGGAAAGCGTTATAACGGAATCAGCAACATTGGCTGCAAACCGACTATCCGCGGTAAAAATCCGGTAGGGGTGGAAACCTTTATTTTTGATTTTCAGGGAGATATATACGGAAAGAAAATACAGGTATCTTTTCTGAAATTCATCCGGAAAGAAAGAAAATTCGCTTCTCTGGAAGCGCTGAAAGCACAGATGGAAAGGGATATTGAAGAGTGTAAGCAATTTTTTGTTTCATAGGAAATTGCTTTGCAATATTCCTATGAAACAAAAGCCCTGCGGGCAAAGGATGCGCACTCGTGCATAGAGAATAAAGCCGCTAAAGCGGCTGCACTCGGCGCGGCAAGAAAAGCTGTGCTTTCTAAATCTTTGTTCGCGAGGGTGTGCGAAGCACACTTTTCATGTGAAATAAAAGTGGAACCGTTCCTGTATGTGTGAACGGTTCCTTTACTAATGATATTTCTCATTTTTCCGAATCAGGAAATACGGTGACTTCAAAGCTGCTTCTGTCACCGCGGTATCGAGCCAGGGAATATTCGATTGGTTTATCAAATGCAGTATAACCGACGGATGAGAAAAAAAGAATCGGTTTTCCAATGTCCAGATTTAAGTATTTGTAATCATCTGCCGTGGCCTCCACTGCCTCCACAGTACGTTCAAGACGAAAGACAGTTGTCTCAGGGTTCTGCCCTAAAATGCTGTACAATCTTTCTTTTTCCAGGTCGTGTTCCATTACAATCGCACAGCTGTCATATGGAAGATACGTTTCTATGGTGACGATCGGCTGCTCGTTGGCAAGCCTTTTGCGGTGAAGATATATAACCGGTGCATTTTCTTTCAGATTCAGGTTTTTGGCAACCGTGCTGTCAGCTTTTGCTTTTCTGATTTTCAGGACTTCGGTGCGGGGCGTCATTCCGGCGCGCAAAATCTGGTCGTTGAAGCTTTCCACTTTTTTGATAAAATCCTGTCGTATTTTGGGCTGTGATACAAAAGTGCCTTTACTTTTTACCCGATACAGCCATCCTTCCTGGACAAGTTCCGTGATTGCCTGCCGGATCGTGGTACGGCTGATATCAAAAATCTCACTCAATTCTTTTTCGGTGGGAATCATGCTTCCTACAGGGCAGTCACCCGATTTTATACTTTCCAGTATCAGTGTTTTCAATTGAAAATATAAAGGGATTGGAACGGACTTGTCAATTTTGCTTGTATCTTTTAACATAAAGCCTCCCATATTGTTGAATAATTAATGTTGTAATGTTATAATAATAACATATCTGATAAAAAAGTCAATAAAGGAGAGAAAAAATATGGATATACTGGAAATAATTATGAACAGAAGGAGCATACGTCAGTATAATGGTCAGGAAATCTCAAATGAAGTTCTTGAAAAGTTATGTGAAGCCGGACTTGCTGCCCCGTCGGCGAGAAACGCAAGACCATGGGAATTTTTTATCATAAAGGACCGGGAAAAGCTGATCCGGTTAAGCAAAATACGGGCGTACTGGAAGATGCTCCCTGATGCGGCGGCAGCGATTGTGATTGCGGGCGTCAAAGATGATTATTTTGAACAGAATTGTGCGGCGGCAGCCGAGAATATCCTTCTGGCGGCAGAAGGGATGGGCGTCGGCGGCGTATGGCTGGGGCTTTATCCAAATATGGAGGCTGTACGGGAAACGGCGCAATTGCTGGGCTGCCCGGAAGAAGTGACGCCGTTTTCCGTCATATCCCTGGGATATCCGAAAGAAAGCGGGAAACCGGCTGCAAGGGCATTGGAGAAAAATAAGATTCATTTTGAAAAATGGGATTGATAATATAGTAATTTTGATATTGACCGGTAAACCGGAAATTCAGGAAAAATGAATTTCCGGTTTTTTTCTTTTTTTAAAAAAAACACTTTACATATGCCATAAAATATTATATCATTGTAATGTAATGATATTACGACGTTATTTTATTAATCAGATGAAAGGGAGATTGGCATGGAAACAAACATAAAAGGAATCGCGCATGTCGGGTTATATGTGAACGATATAGGGCGTTCCGTCAGATTTTATGAAGATAAACTTGGTTTTGAATTGATACATGAAGCGGTAAATCAATGCCCGGAGGGGGATGTGCTTGTTAAGTTTGTCAGGAATGGGGACTGTGTACTTGAACTTGTTCAGTTCCCTTATGGGATAAAACGTGAGGACGGATGGTTTGACCATGTTGCGATAAATGTAACGGATATTGACAGCGTGATAGAAGCGTTGAGAGAAAAGGGTATTTGCTTTGAGGAGGGAAGTTATACTTTTGCACCGCATGTCTTTCCGCCGGCGGGAACGAAATGGGTCATGTTCCGCGGACCGGACGGAGAACATATCGAGCTGAATGAGCGTTTGTGATAACCGTGCAGAAAGAAGT
>CAZGMH010000001.1:0-28624 GCA_964526765.1 uncultured Eubacterium sp. | reverse complement strand
GACGGAGAACATATCGAGCTGAATGAGCGTTTGTGATAACCGTGCAGAAAGAAGTAAAGGGTCATTATTCGAAAGGGTTTCGAATTGACATAAAACATCCAATTGTGATGTGTTTCTAATCAAGAAAGGAGAAAAAGACTATGAAAAAAAAGGTAATTGCTATGTTATTGGCGGGATGTATGGGCGCAGCTTTACTGGCAGGATGCGGAAATAGTTCAAACGACGCTGATAATACTGCAGATGCATCACAGAATGAGGCGGTTTCCGCAGCAGAAGAAGAACCTGCCGGCGGTGAGGAAGAAGGAGGAAGCGACTATGCGGGAAATGAATACACCGTTACATACCTGTCGCCGTCTACCGCTTCCGAATACTGGCAGTATGCGGAAATCGGAATGCAGAACGCAGCGCTGGATATGCAGGAGGAATATGGCATCACGGTAAATTTCTCAACGACAGGTCCAGCTGAAGAGTCCCAGACAGACGCTTACGTTACGGCATTTGAGAGTACAATTGCTACAAAGCCGGATGCTATTATCACCGCGACCCTGATTCCTGACGCTACGGTTCCGAAGTCCCAGGAAGCAACCGATGCCGGTATCTATGTAAATTATGTAAGTATGGGTCTGGAAGACGGCGATTCCAACGAGTACGGAGATTATTACGGAGTACATTATTATTGTGACAATACAACAATAGGAGAAACAGCCGCTCAGTGTATGTTGGATGCATGGGAAGCAGCGGGCATTGAGCCGAAAGGTTACGTAGGCCTCCATATGTCAGTCGTAGTTGAGTCTCTGGAAAAGAGAATGCAGGGTTTTGTTGACTATATGGCTGAACATGCGCCGGATGTAGTTTGTATCGATACTCTGTATAACGAGAACGATGTAAATAACGGCCAGAGCAATGTTGAAACACAGATTTCCACATACGGCGACGAGTTAATCGGTTTATACGGCGGCAACAACGTATCCGGCGATGGTATCGCACTTGCTCTCCAGAATGCCGGCGACACAAATATCGTAGGTATTGCGGTTGACTCTGACAGCATTGAGATTGAAGGACTTGAGGGCGGTTATTTCTACGCAATCGTTGCCCAGACCCCATATGAGCAGGGCTACAATGCTATGGTAAATGCGCTTACTTATCTTATGACCGGTGAAAATACGGAGACAGAGAAACATATTAACTGTGTATCCACAGCAGTTACGGCAGACATGATGAACGAAGATGAGTATGCCGCCCTGCTCGATCCTACATTGTTGAAAAGATAGTAATTATCAAGATGCAGGCTGCCTGTTTTCAGGCAGCCTGAAATAAAAGAGAGATGGTGGTATTTATATGGGAGAAGATCTTGTCTTAAAAGTGGATAATGTCAGCAAATCATATCCCGGTGTAAAAGCGCTTCAGAATATAAGTATATCTCTGAAAAAAGGCGAAGTCCGCGCCCTGCTGGGGGAGAACGGAGCCGGAAAATCCACATTGATTAAAATTATCATGGGCGTTGAAAAAGCTGACCAGGGTACTGTAAGTATTAATGTTGACGGTGAATGGAAAATCCCGCAGGATGTTGCTGAAAGCAAATCTTATGGAATGCAGGCAAATTACCAGAATGTGAATATTGCCAGGGAATTAAGTATTGCCGAAAATTATTTTATGGGGAATATCCCCAGGACAAAGATCGGTACTGTTGACTGGAAAACAATGAATCGGGAGAGCAAAAAGATTATCGACAGATTTGAACTGGACGTAGACCCGCGGGAAAAAATCAGCAGCCTTCCGATTGCTATGCAGGAAATGGTTACGATCAGCAAAATATCAGTCAGTGAAAATATCCGGCTTGTCATTTTTGATGAGCCTACGGCTCTTTTGGAAAATGAAAAGGTAGAGATACTTTACAGGTATATCCGTGAATTAAAGAGCCAGGGTGTGAGCATCATTTATATTTCACACCGTCTGGAGGAATTGATGGAAATCTGTGACACAGTTACAGTTTTAAAAGATGGAACTTATGTCGATACCCTGAATATTTCAGATGTCGACAAGGATAAATTAATTTCCCTGATGGTTGGCAGGGAAGTAGGCGATTTGTATGGGATCGAACATGCAAAAATCGGAAAAGAAGTTTTAAAAGTTGAAAATCTGACGAAAAAAGGCGTCTTTGAGGACGTAAGCTTCAGCGTCAACGAAGGAGAGATCCTTGGATTCGCCGGGTTGGTTGGCGCAGGCAGGAGCGAAGTCATGCGCGCAGTATTCGGGGCGGACGCCCTGGATTCCGGCGATATATATATAAAAGGGAAAAAGGTTAAGGTCAATAATCCGATGACTGCGATCAGGCATGGAATCGGATTCCTGACGGAGGACCGCAGAGTAGACGGTCTGGCCCTTCCTCTTTCTGTCAAGATAAATACAAATATGTATTCCTATGACCTGATCAGCAAAGCCGGTTTTATCAATATGAAGAAGGAAGCGGAAAGGGCGGAGGAATATAAAGAGAGGATTGGCATAAAAACACCGGGCATTGAACAGCATGTGGAAAATCTTTCGGGTGGAAACCAGCAGAAGGTTGTAATTGCGAAGATGCTTTGCCGTAATCCTGATATTTTGATTTTTGATGAGCCTACAGTCGGGGTGGATGTAGGGGCAAAACAGGAAATCTATAAAATAATGGAAATGCTTGCAAAACAGGGAAAGGCAATTATATTGATTTCATCTTATCTGCCTGAAGCGATGGGACTTTCTGACAAACTGATCGTTATGTCTGAAGGAAGAATAACAGGCGTACTGGAAAAAGAGGAAATCAGGACGACAACAGAAGAGGATATCCTTAGATTAGCATCAACAGTTTCCTGAGAAATTGGAGGAATTTACAATGGAACAGAACAAAAAACTGAATTTGGGAATATTCAAACATACCGAATTTTCCCTGATTTTAATTATTGCCGTAATATTTTTGGTTGCAACTTTTGGGACAAACAGCTTTTTTACAGAGTATAACCTGATGAACCTGTTAAAACAGTGTTCCATCACGGGCGTGGTAGCTCTCTCGGCAACTTATATTATCGTTACGGGGGGAATCGACTTAAGCTGCGGTTCTGTCTGTGGTATGTCAACGCTTATGGTAGCTATGGCCCAGGTAAAATGGGGCTGGTCCGTACCGGCGTCTATTGTACTGGGACTCGTGGTAGCCATAGCCTGCGGCATTTATAACGCGGTCATCATCCATGAATTTAAAGTGCCGCCGTTTATTGCAACGCTGGGCAGCATGACTATTTTGAGAGGTATGATTAAAGTTATCGGAAATGCAAGTACGATTGCGGGAATTGACAAGAATTTTGCTGATTTTGCAGCATCTGCCGTATTTCATATCCCGAAGCTGGCAATCATATGGGTAGTAGTCGGTATCATTGCATTTCTGATTCTGAAATATACCACATTCGGGCGGAACCTGTTCGTACTGGGAAGCGGGGAACAGGTGGCAAAGCTTTCCGGCGTATCGATAAGAAAAGTAACTTATATGACATATGCTTTTGCGGGTCTGCTGTGCGGGATTGCGGGCGTTATGCTCTGCGCGAGAATTAACAGTTCCGTACCTACAGCAGGCGAAAGCTATGAGATGGACGCCATTGCCGCGGCGGTTATCGGCGGAGCATCATTAGCCGGAGCAAAGGGTTCTATTGTAGGAACAATGCTTGGCACCGTACTGATGGTAATGATCAGCAATGCCGGGATTCAGTTTGGCATTAATTCGTTTGTTATGGAAATTACAACCGGTGTGCTTATCACGCTGGCAGTTATCATCGACCAGTTGAAAAACAGAAAAACAAAATAAGGAAGGCTGAGGGAAGAATGTTTGATTTTAGCACGGTTAAGAATCAGGAAATAGCAGAAAAAGTCTTTCAGGAGGCAAAAGATTTTCTCGGAATGTGCCATTTCGGAGTGCAGGGTATCTGTAAGACGGAAAAAGACTATAAAGAAACAGTTGACAAATTAAAGGAGACCAGGATGGCGCCGCTGGCATTTGACGCAGAGATGCAGTTTATACCTTTTTTGCGGGAATTGTTTGCCGGTTACTGCTGCGATGTAAAGCTGCATGTTGCGGTATCCTATCCGATGGGAAGGATGCTGGCGTCAACAAAGATGAGTACCATTGACTATCTGCGCAGGATAGGGGTAGACGATATCTGCGTCTGCACCGACTGGCAGGCTGTTTTCTCAGGAAATTATGATGCAGTGGAAAAAGAGGCAAGAATGATTGTCGACGAATTTCAGAATGATTTCTACCGGGTAGCGTTTGTACTTCCGGCTACATTGATGAGCGATACGAAAATTATCGAGACCTGTAAGGCGCTGGACAGCGCCGGGGTTGTTTCGGTGAAAGTAAATCCGGGTGCAAAGCTGGGAGTTTCTTTTGAGGAAATTAATCTGATTAAGAGAATTTTCCCGAATCGGTTTGACCTGCATGCTTCCGGGAATATACGTACGCTTTCGGATGTCCTGAGATATCGTGAAATGGGTATTAATAATATTCATACTGCGTCCGCCCTGGAAATCACAGATGCTTTTATTATAAAAAGACTGAAAGAGTATGGAGGAATTGGAGCATGACAAAAAATATTCTGGAAAAAATTGTTTTGACCAATATACCGAATTATGACGCCACCGATGAGAATTGCGAGAACCTGTATTACAAGGCAAAAGCAAACGGGATCGGACGTATTTTAGTCGGGCCGAGCAGTATGAAATCCATCGAAGGATTTGCGGGAAGGGGCGTAGATGTCGCCGTTTCCATCGCTTATCCGTCCGGGGCGGTGTGCCCTCAGCTGAAAGCCCAGGAAATCAAAGACTGTGAAGCAGACAGCAGTATCGCAGATATGTATGTTGTCGCCGCTGCACAGGGATATTTTATGAGCGGTCATGAGGATAATCTCATAGAAGAAATGAATCTTTGTGTAAAAGCAGTTGACAAACCGGTATATTTTCTCATTGAAGCAGGTGAAATGCCGGATGGGGAGCTCGAAAGCTTCTGCCGGAATGCAAAGGCTGCCAAAGTTGCAGGAATGATCCTTTCCACTTCATTTGCTCCCTATGACATGTTAAAAAGACCGGACGGGAATGACATTAAGCGGATAAAAAAGGCGGCGGGGGACAATCTGGAAATTATCGCGGCAGGGGACATCTGCTCAGAAGAGGATATCCAAAGCGCGCTTTCAGCAGGCGCGGATTCTGTGATGGTTAATATAAAACAGGGGATTATTGGCGTATAGGAGGTTTGTATGAGACGGTATGTAATGGGGTTGGATGTTGGTACACAATCCACAAAGGTGCAGTTATATGATGAAAATTTACAACTGGTTGCCAGTGTATCAAAGGAGCAGTTTGTTGATACGCCGAAGCCTATGTGGATGACGCAGAAGGCTTCCGGCTGGTGGTCACGCTTAAAGGACAGCATCAAAGAGATTATGGCAAAAACCGGCGTTACGGGGGAGGAAATCGCCGCGTTTGGATGCTGTGCGCATATGCATGGGCTGGTTTCCGTGAGGATGGACGGAACGGTAGTGCAGGATGACGTTCAGCTCTACAGCGATAAGAGAGGCGGATATCTCGCCGAAGAAATTGCGGAAAAGATGACGGACGATCTGTTTCATATTTCCGCAAACATGCCGATACCTTCCTGGCACGGTATCAAAATCAAATGGCTGAAGGAAAACGATCCGGCCGCTTATGAACAGGCTGACAAATTTCTTACTCCGAAGGATTTTATTAATTTTAAGCTGACCGGGAGAGCCTGCATTGATTACTCCGAAGGCATGGGCGTTTTTGCAATGGACTGCAATACCGGCGAATGGTCGGATGAGCTGATCGCCCTTTTGGGGATTGATAAAGAAAAGCTTCCTGAAATTCAGAAATCATATGAGATCGTAGGAAACGTCAGCGCACAGGCGGCAGCGGAGACGGGGCTTAGCACAAAGACTGTCGTTATCACAGGCGGCGGGGATATGATCAGTATGCTGTATGTATCCGGTATGCATAAAAAAGGAGCCGCAGTGGATATTACAGGAACGGGCGGAACAATCAGCGCGTATACGGAGACGCCGGTTATGGACCGCAGGATTATGAATCTGCATCACGTCCTTGACGGATGGGTGCCCTTTGGAAATATTGATGCGGCAGGCGTATCTTTCCGCTTCCTGAGAGATAATCTCTGCAAATATGAACGGGATGCAGCGAGAGAAAAAGGCGTTGACGACTACGTATGGCTCTGCCGGATTGCCGAAAAGACGGCTCCGGGTGCAGACGGACTCTATTTCCTCCCATATCTCATGGGTGAACGCACAATGGGGAGCGCAGCTTCCAGGGCATGTTTTATAGGAATGTCGATGGACAAGGAAATCGGACATTTTATCCGTGCCGTTTTGGAAGGCGTGGCTTTCGAGTTTAAGCGGTCATTGGATATTTTTGAAGCGAATGGAAATGCGATCCGGGCAGTTTATCATACCGGAGGCGGAGCAAAGGGCGATTTATGGAATCAGATTAAGGCTGATATTTATGAAAAGCCGGTTTATACGCTGGAAACGGATGAGGGCGGCGTGCTGGGCGTTTCCCTTATGGCCGCATATGCGGTGGGAATCATTGACGATCTGGTGGCAGGCGCAGACCAGGTTGTTAAGATTAAAAAAATCTATGAGCCGAACCAGGTGAATTTCGGAATATACAGGGCAATGGGCGATATGTTTGCCGAATTGCATGATACGCTCCAGGGACCATTCAAAAAAATGGCTAAAATATGGGAAAAATAAATGAGACAATCATTATTTAGCAGAAAGGGAGAATGAGATATGGCGGATTTTAATACTGATAACAAGGTGTTTGATTATGTCAGAGGTTTTACAATCGATTTTGACTTAAAAATGGGATTATCCACGAAGAAGGATACGAGTAAACGGTTTTTGAGCCAGATGAGAGGCATGTTCGCTGATGATGAGGCATATGAAAAAATGCTGCGGGAGAATGGCGATGTGCTGGTATATGAATTTCATGAAATGGGAGTACCTGAGGAGGCAGGGAAGCTTGCCTTCGGCTGCAGTATTACATATCCCGGAAAAGTCGGAAATGAGTATTTTATGACAAAGGGGCATTTCCACACCATTCTTGACACGGCAGAAATTTATTATTGTTTCAGCGGACATGGTTATATGCTGATGGAAAACCCGGAAGGGGACTGGCTCGCCTATGAGCTGACGCCCGGAAAGGCATTGTATGTTCCCCAGCGGTATGCCCACAGGAGCATTAACGTGGACCCGGTGGAACCGCTTCGCACATTTTTTGTTTTTGATGCGGATGCGGGACATGATTATGGCACGATTGAGACAAAGGGATACCGCAAATTGCTGATTGATAAGAACGGACAGCCTGCGATTATCGACAATCCAAAATGGAAGTAGAATACGGGCAATAAAGAAAAACAGGGAGATGCTTTACATGTGTGAGGCATCTCCCTGTTTGAGTAATATTTAATCTTTGCTGTTGCCGGCATGATTATCTGTTTACAATATAGTTACAATCCCTGCCTTCCAGCATTTCAATCAGATTTTCTACCGCCATGTCCGCCATTGCGCGGACGGCTTCCTCCGTATGGGCTCCCGCGTGGGGAGTGGCGATTACGTTTGGAAGATGAAACAGCGGAGAGTCCTTTGGAGGCTCCTGCTCAAAAGCATCCAGTCCAAGACCGCCAAGCTTTCCGGACATGAGCGCTTCGTATGCGGCGTCCTCATCAATGATTCCGCCCCGGGAAGCGTTTACAAGAACAGCGCCGTTTTTCATGGACGCGACGGCATTCGAATCGATCATATGCCAGGTAGTGCCGTTCAGCGGCAGATGGAGTGTGACAAAGTCAGATTCCTTTAAGAGTTCCTCCAAGGCTGCAGGTTCAATGCCATGAGCCTTGCAGTAGTCGGTGTTCAGGTACGGGTCATACGCGAGAATACGCATATTGAAACCGCTGCAGCATGAGGCAAGTTTTTTACCGATTGCCCCAAGTCCGATAATTCCGATTGTTTTGCCGTAAAGCTCGATACCGCTGGAACGAACCCATTCACCGGCAATGGTTTTGGCATGGAGATATGGAATACTCCGCGCAAGGGACAGAAGCATACCAAAGGTCAGCTCAGCTACCGCCTGGGCATTGGCTCCGGGGGTATTTGATACGGAAATATTTAATTCTTTTGCTGTCTGCGTATCCACCCTGTCATAGCCGGCCCCGTAGCGGGAGATTGCCTTTAGTTTCGGGCATTGCCTGAGAACGTCGCCGGTTACGGAATCCAGTCCGGCGAGATAACCGTCACAGTCTTTCAGAAGATTTATAAGGGTTTCGCCCTCCAGGGGTTTTCCGGTGGGATTAAAGACGAGATCACCGCAGTATTCCCGAAGTTTGCCCAGGGCGGCAGATTCTTTATCCGGCTGCATGGATGTAGGGGTTACAAGGATTTTCATTTACCGCGCCTCCTTTGATACGAGCGTGACTGCCTCGCGGGTCAGGCTTGTTATTTTTGCAAAATCATGATTATTGATATATTCGCTTTTCACCATCCAGCTGCCGCCGCATGCGATAACCTTGTCAAAGGAAAGATATTCCAGAATATTTTTAGCGTTAATTCCTCCGGTAGGCATAAATTTCATCGTTGGAAACGGCGCGGCAAGCGCCTTGATCGTGTTCAGGCCGCCGTATTGTTCTGCCGGGAAAAATTTTGCAACCGGAAGATTATATTCCAGAAGCATCATAACCTCGGACGGAGTGCATACGCCGGGCAGATACGGAATCGTATGATCGATGGCGTACTCGGCAACTTTTCTGTTAAAACCGGCGGAAACAAGAAAAGCCGCACCTGCTCCCACAGCCCGCTCTGCCTGCCCGATGCAGGTGATTGTTCCTGCTCCGACAAGCATTTCGGGATAGTTTTCTGTCATGATCCGAATCGATTCCTCTGCGGCGTCTGTGCGGAATGTGACCTCCGCTACAGGGAGTCCGCCTTCGATGAGAGCCTGTGCCAGAGGAGCCGCATGTTCGGCAGAATCCAGTTTGATAACCGGCACGAGTTTTAGTTGTTCAATTTGTTCTAAAAAATTCATAATAAATTCTCCTTTCCGGAAGCATTACTTTATAGCTAAGGCGCGCCTGCAGTTTGTACATGAAAATTTTGTTATCTGTTCCTTTGTAAAGCCGGCTGCCTTTAGCATCGGGACAAAAGTACGTATGATGTAGGTAAGCCCGACGCCGTCAGGCGTATAGGATTTCAGCCGTTCCCTTGTGGTATCGAGAGAGAACAGAAGCTGGTTCTCATAACCGGCGTCTGTTAATTCGGCAAAAATTTCCACTTCCCGGATATCGCTGTGATATTTGGGTCTTCCGATTGTGTCATATTCCAGAAAAATTCCCCGGCGGGCAATCTCTTTATGGACGGATAAATCCATACATGCCCGGTCCATATGACAGAAGATGATCTGGGAAAGAGGAACGTTTTGTTTTTCCAGGAAATCCGCCAGCATAATCGGGTCGGCGCCTTTTTCAATATGTACCATCATAGGGGCATGTGTTTTAACTGCCGCATCTGCGGCGGCATGAAACAGCTTTTCGTATTGCGGATCCAATCCCGCAGTGTCCAGAGCGCATTTAATAATTCCGGCCTTTGCGCTGATGGAAGTTTCCGGGGTGTGATTGTCACAGTCAATATACATGCCCGTGCAAAGCTCATGTAAAAAAATATCATACAACTGGCTGCAGCTTTTTTGGAAAATCCAGTGCTCCAACGGGTAGAAAATCATTTTATGGAATCCGGTGGAAGCAATAATCTGTACGTTTGATTCTCTTGCCAGGGCAGCTAACTGATCTGCCATCCTGTTACATCCGCCGGGCTGTGCATCGACGATTGTGCTTCCGTTACAGGCATGGAAATCCCGAAGCTCCTGCAAAGACTTTTCGTAGCTGTCTATCAGCAGGGCATGGTTTATTTCCCAGGATTTTCCTTTGCTTATCATCAAATGCTCATGGCAGTGGCAGAAATGAACGGATTCAGGTGTGATGGTACCTGTTACTGTCTGAATATATTGCATAATGATTTCCTTAAATTATGAGCGTGCGATTTCACTTAACTTTGCAATTAATTCTGGCCCGATTTCTATGTGGAATACCTCAGATATTACCTGGGTCCACCCGTGAATGAAATAAATCCATCCGTCCTCTATGTGGAGGTTTTTGTCTGTCATCTGTGCCTGCGCCTGGTCTTTGAAAATTAAATTTCCGCGGTAATTAATTTCCCACACAAGGCTGTCTTTCGGGAAAGAACAGTCATCGGTAAGCGGAGAACCGGGAGCGTCCTTGCCGAGCCCGGTAGCGTTCACGATCAGGGAATGGGGTTTCAGGCCGGCGAGGGTTTTGTCGTTGTCTGCCGGCGTCGGATTGTGAATAAATTCCATATTGGTTTTTTCGGATAAATCCGAGAGAAGCTTCTTTGCGGATTCAAGACGCGGAATGCTTCTGTTGGCAATGATGATGCGCCCCGGAATATTATCGCCGTGCTTATCGCCGGTCAGATACAGGGACATGGCAAGAGAGCTTCCGCCTGCTCCGAGAAGAAGAACGTCGCCGTCATAATCTTTCCAGTAGTTTTCCGGAACAAAATTCTCCAGGGCGAGACCGCTGGAAATAGGGTCTTTGGCGTGTCCGCAGAGTTTTCCGTCCTTTTTGCTGATGGAGGAAATCTCCCCCAGTTTGACGGCATAAGGATCCAGATAGTCAAACAGGTCTTTCGCCGCGTTGTATAAATCAATCTTATGTGTTGTGACAAGCGCCCCCAGGGAATTCGGGTCGTTTTTTATGTAGCTGACAACTTTGCGGTATTCCTCAGCAGGGGAGTGAGGTGCAAAATCAAATCCTTTCATAACCGCATCCAGTCCCAAAGCCTTTGCCCATTTTGGGAATACTGTCATAATGGAAGATTTTGAAGTCGTTACTCCTATAAAATAGAAACTGGGAGTCTGTGCAGGTTCATAACAATTCATAGTAACCATCCTTTCTGTAACATAATAATATACCTATGTTATAACATAATGAGATTATTATGTCAATAAATAACATGATAATAATAGCGGAAGTATATAAAAACAGGCTGTCGGCGGCAGAATATATATATGAAACAATAAAGTATAAACATAGATTATAGTCACAAAATAATAAAAAAACAGTTTACAACAAATGATTAGTGTGATATAGTAACTAGGTGCGAGCATACAGCCCATGCCCAGTACAGGGAGTCTCCGACCCGGTACTTAGCACGCCGCACAACCAGGGGCGATAATGAGAGAAAAGGAGGAAATCGATATGATTTCAAAAGAAAAGAAAGCGGCAATCATGGCAGAATATGGCAGAACCCCGAATGATACAGGTTCACCGGAGGTACAGATCGCAATTCTGACAGCAAGAATCCAGGAGCTTACAGAGCACCTGAAAAACAACCCGAAGGATCACCATTCCAGAAGAGGTCTGTTAAAGATGGTAGGTCAGAGACGCGGTTTACTTGCTTATTTACAGAAGAAAGATCTGGAAGGCTATCGTGCGCTGATTGCAAAATTAGGACTCAGAAAATAGGAACGGACAAGAGATAGGGCGGAGTTTCCGCTCTATCTTTGAATCAGAGATAAGTTTTCTGATTCAAAGATCAGGATTACAATGGCGGGAGTATTTTTCCGAGATTGCTGACATGGGCAGAAGCAGGGAGTTTTTGGATATGTCAGTGGTTTCGGATCTCCTGCCGGAATAGTGAAAAAGGAGAATATTATTATGAAGAAAACCTATTCTATGGAATTGGCCGGAAGAACATTAAGTATCGATATCGGCCGTGTGGCTGCCCAGGCAAACGGAGCAGCATTGATGCATTATGGCGATACAGTTGTGTTATCCACGGCAACTGCATCGGAAAAACCGCGTGAGGGAATTGATTTCTTCCCTCTGAGTGTGGAATTTGAAGAAAAAATGTATTCCGTCGGTAAAATTCCGGGCGGATTTAACAAGAGAGAGGGCAAGGCTTCTGAGAACGCCGTACTGACCGCGCGTGTCATTGACCGCCCGATGCGTCCGCTGTTCCCGAAGGATTACCGCAATGATGTAACTTTGAATAATATGGTTATGAGCGTTGACCCGGAATGCCGTCCTGAACTTCTGGCTATGCTTGGCTCTGCGATTGCTGCGAGCATCTCAGATATTCCTTTCTGCGGACCATGCGCGATGACACAGATCGGTATGGCAGATGGGGAGTTCGTTGTGAACCCGTCACAGTCCGTGTGGGACAACGGCGATTTGCAGCTGACGGTTGCATCTACTTCCGAAAAAGTAATTATGATTGAAGCAGGCGCTAACGAAATAAAAGAAGAAAAAATGATTGAAGCGATTTATATGGCGCACGGCATCAATCAGACGATTATCGCATTTATCAACGAGATCGTGGCGGAAGTTGGAAAACCGAAACATGAATATACAAGCTGTGCGATTCCGGAGGAAATGTTCGCAGCCATCAAAGAACTGGTTTCTCCGGCTGAGATGGAAGAAGCTGTATTTACGGATGTAAAGCAGGTCCGTGAAGAAAATATCCGCGTGATTACGGAAAAACTGGAAGAAGCTTTTGCTGAAAATGAAGAATGGCTTGCAGTTTTGGGCGAGGCAGTATATCAGTATCAGAAAAAGACGGTCCGCAAGATGATCTTAAAGGATCATAAACGTCCGGACGGACGTGCTATTACGCAGATCCGTCCGCTGGCTGCCGAGGTAGATCTGATCCCGAGAGTACACGGTTCCGCGATGTTTACCCGCGGCCAGACCCAGATTTGTACTATTACGACACTGGCGCCGTTATCTGAGATGCAGAGGGTGGACGGACTGGATGAAAATATCGTAAGCAAACGTTATATGCATCACTATAATTTCCCGTCTTACTCCGTAGGTGAGACAAAACCGTCCAGAGGACCGGGACGCCGTGAAATCGGACATGGCGCGCTGGCAGAGAAGGCGCTGGTACCGGTACTTCCGTCGGAAGAGGATTTCCCGTATGCGATCCGCACCGTTTCCGAGACATTTGAATCCAACGGTTCTACTTCCCAGGCAAGCATCTGTGCATCCTCTATGTCCCTGATGGCGGCAGGCGTGCCGATCAAAAAACCGGTAGCGGGCATTTCCTGCGGGCTGGTAACAGGGGAGACAGATGACGACTACATTGTTCTGACCGATATCCAGGGATTGGAAGACTTTTTCGGCGACATGGATTTCAAGGTAGCCGGGACCCGTGACGGAATCACGGCAATCCAGATGGATATCAAAATCCATGGATTGACAAGACCGATCGTTGAGGAAGCAATTGCCAGAACAAGGGAAGCCAGGTTGTATATTCTTGACGAGGTTATGAAACCTGTCATCGCAGAACCGAGACCTGAAATCAGCAAATATGCCCCGAAGATTATCTCTATGCAGATTGACCCGCAGAAGATTGGCGATGTGGTTGGCCAGAGAGGCAAGACGATCAATGCGATCATCGAGCAGACAGGCGTTAAGATAGACATTACGGATGACGGCGCCGTATCCATCTGTGGTACGGATAAGGAGATGATGGACCGCGCGGCAGAACTTGTCCGCATCATTGTGACAGATTTTGAGGCGGGACAGGTATTTACCGGAAAAGTTGTCAGCATCAAAGAGTTTGGCGCTTTTATCGAGTTCGCTCCGGGCAAAGAGGGCATGGTCCATATCTCCAAGATTTCCAAACAGAGAATCAACCGTGTGGAGGATGTGCTGACGCTTGGCGATAAGGTGACTGTCGTTTGCCTTGGAAAAGACAAAATGGGAAGAATCAGCTTCAGCATGAAAGATGTAAAAAATAACAAATAAAAATCTGAAAAGTAAATTATAAGTTTTAAGTGCCCCGGAAGCGTATTTCCGGGGTATTTATTGTCTCATCAGGAAATTGTCCGGCAGATTTTTACGTTTTTCCTTCACAGGAGTGTGCAAAGCACGCTTTTTCTGCATATGATAAAAGAAAAAATCAAAATGGAACGAATCTTAAATTTTATTCATGCATCAGAGGCTTACAGACAGGGAATTTTCGGCCAGGGGGTTTCGATTGCAGTTTTAGATACCGGAATTTATCCGCACCGGGATTTGCAGGGGCGGATTTTCCTTTTTCGGGACTATGTTCAGGGAAAAAGCATGCCCTATGATGACAATGGACATGGAACCCACATTTCGGGGATTATTGCCGGAAACGGAGAGGAAAACGTTCACGGCGTGGCCCCGGGGTGCAGATTATGCGGATTTAAAGTATTGGATAAGAGGGGAAACGGCAAAATTGAGGATACCTGCCGGGCAGTGGAGGATATTATCCGTCTGAATGAGCAAAAGCCCCGCTCCATCCACATGATTAATATTTCCGTGGGGATGACGCAGAGCGTCCAGCCTGCCCTGCAGCGGCGTTTGCAGGAAACGGTGGAAAAGGCATGGGATAAGGGAATTGTCGTGCTGGCGGCGGCAGGCAATAATGGTCCGGGCGAAAACACGGTGACGAGTCCGGGAACTTCAAAGAAGGTTATCACGGTTGGAAGCCTGGATGACGGCGCGGGCAGCCCGTTTGGCAAAAGAGGCAGCGGCTATTCCGGGCAGGGACCGACGGAAGGCTGCGTGGTAAAGCCGGAGATTTTAATGCCGGGAACGAATATTTTAAGCTGCTCCAACCGTCCTTTCGGATATACGAGAAAGAGCGGAACGTCTATGGCGGCGCCGGTTTTGACGGGTATCATTGCCCTGCTGCTGTGCAAATACCCGTCTATGACACCAAACGAGGTAAAAATGAGGCTGTTCTATGCGGCAAGTAAAAAAGAACTGAAGCCGGAACAGAAATGTTGGGGTACGGTTACGCTGGAACGCCTTCTGGATTGAAAAACAGGGCATGAAGAAGCTTAAGCCATGCATCTTTAAGGGTCAGTTCTTCAATTGTCCGGGCAGCCAGGAGCGGCACCTCCCCGACGGCTGTCTCTCCAAGCCGGTAAACGGCTTTGCCGACTTCGTCACCCTCCATAACAGGAGCGGCGAGGGATTCGGGCAATTCCAGAGTTTTGCTTAATTCCCCGGAAGAACCGGTTGTATCCAGATAGCGGAAATCGCTCTGGTATGTTATTTCCAGGGAAGATGACCGGCCTCCCGTAACAGGTATTTCCGGCAGCTCATCGGTGTTTTTATCGGCCAAAACCCTGCAGTTTGCAAATCCCCAGTTAAAAAGCGCTGCCGCATCTGCAATGCGCAGCTTACTGTCATCTGCGGCCATAATAACTGCGATGAGATTTACGCCGTCTTTCGTCGCCGTTGCGGAGAGACAGAATTTTGCCTTGCTGGTGGAACCGGTTTTTAATCCGGTGGCGTACTCATATTGCTTAATCAGCCGGTTGGTGTTGCTCAGGGTAAAGGAGCTGTCTCCCCGGGCTGTGTGGTGGGTGATATCCTCCATCCAGATTTGTGTGTAATTAAAAATTTCAGGAAAACGGGTTGTCAGTTCCCGGGACATCAGGGCAATGTCGTAGGCGGTGGAATAGTGGCCCTCCGCATCCAGTCCGCAGGAATTTACAAAGTGGGTATGGGTCATGCCAAGCGCTGCGGCCTTTTCGTTCATCTGATCCACAAATGCATCTTCACTTCCTGCCAGAAATTCAGCCATGCTGACGCAGGCGTCATTTGCGCTTGCGACAGTGATGCACTTAATCATGGTTTCGACGGTCTGGGTTTCATCTGGCTCTAAATATACCTGTGAACCGCCCATTCCGGCAGCATGTTCCGAAACGGTTACCGTGTCGTCCAGATGAATTTTTCCCGCATCCAAAGCTTCAAAAGTGAGAAGAAGCGTCATAACTTTTGTGACGCTTGCCAGCGGCCGTTCTACATTTTCATCTTTTGTATAGAGAATCGTCCCCGTATCCGCATCCATCAAAATGGCGGAAGGAGCGGATACGGTCGGCCCTGCCGGGGATGACTCTGTGTTTTCCTGATTGGAGCCTGACGTATCAGAGTTTACTTCCTGCGCAGATACCGTAAATGGCAGTGGGAACAGGAGCATCAGTGAGAGGATTCCCGCAATAAAATGTTTCATAGGCACCTTGTAAAGAGGTTTTTATACATTTTTATTGCCAAAATAGAATTCTATTCACTAAAATGATAGAAAAAACTTGAAATTTTTCCCGGATTCAGTACAATATTTATGGATTGGAGAATAATTGGATGGGATTGAGTGTAAAACTGGAAGTTTTTGAAGGCCCGCTGGACCTTCTTCTGCATTTACTGGACAAAAATAAAGTGAGCATATACGATATACCGATTGTGGAGATTACGAATCAGTATATGGAGTACATACATGAAATGCAGCGGCAGGATTTGAATATTATGAGTGAATTTCTGGTGATGGCTGCCACCCTGCTTGATATAAAATCCAAATGGCTCCTGCCAAAGGAAGAGGACGGGGATGAGGAAGAGGCTGATCCGAGGGCAGAGCTGGTGGAACAGCTTTTGCAATATAAAATGTACAAGTATATGTCCCTGGAATTAAAAGACCGGCAGTTGGACGCGGGACGGCAGCTTTATAAGGGGCCGACGATTCCGGCGGAGGTCAGTCAGTATGAGGAACCGGTTAATCTTGAGGAACTGACCCGGGGATACGATTTGGCGAAACTGCATACGATTTTTCAGTCTGTGATGAAAAAGCAGATTGACAAGGTGGATCCGATCCGGTCAAAATTCGGAAAGATTGAGAAGGAGGAAGTGTCCCTGGATGAAAAAATGGTTTATCTGGAAGCCTATACAAAGGAGCACAAAACCTTTTCTTTTCGGAGCCTGCTGGAAAAGCAGAACAGTAAAGTGGAACTGGTTGTGACATTTCTTGCAATTCTCGAATTTATGAAAACCGGGAGGATCCGGATTGAGCAGGAACATTTATTTGATGAAATTTATATATCGGTTGTGGAGTAAACGGATGGGATGTAACAGTCCGGCCAATATGAGGTGGATATGAAGATAGAACAGTATGAAGCGGCAGCAGAGGCAATTCTTTTTGCAGTAGGGGATTCGGTGGAATTGTCGAAATTAGCGGCAGCATTAGAGTTAAATGAGCGGGATACGGCGATTATTGTCCAGAATTTGATGGACCGTTATAAAAATGAAAACAGCGGACTTCAAATTCTGGAATTGGAACATGCGTATCAAATGTGTACCAAGCCATCCCAATATGAATATTTGATACGGATTGCAAAGCAGCCGAAAAAGAGAGTTTTGACGGATGTGCTTTTGGAGACGCTTTCGATTGTAGCCTATAAGCAGCCTGTCACAAGAGTTGAGATTGAGAAAATCCGCGGTGTTTCCTGTGAACATGCCATTAACCGTCTGGTTGAATACCGTTTGATTCAGGAAGTCGGACGTCTGGATGCTCCGGGCAGGCCGATCCTTTTTGGGACAACGGAAGAATTTCTGCGGTGCTTTGGCGTGCAGTCCGTGGATGAGCTTCCGTCCCTGACGCCGGATAAGGTGGAGGAATTTAAACAGGAAGTTCAGGAAGAAATACAGTTAAAATTTGCCTTTTGAGGGCAGAAAATAACAGGGGGATAGAATATGAGCAGATTATCAGTAATGTCATCTGACAAAGTGAATGCTGCGGCCGAACAGCTCATGAAAGAATTTACGCAGCGGATTATAGCCAATCCGCCGGGAGTATGTCCGGTTGACATGCAGTTAGCATTTTTGAAAGTCTGTCATGCGCAGACATGCGGGAAGTGTGTACCGTGCAGGATCGGACTTGGGCAGTTGGAGGATCTTTTGGAAAAGGTTCTCGACAATAAAGCGACATTGGAAACTTTGGAGCTGATTGAACAGGTTGCTGAAAATATCAAAAATTCGGCGGACTGCGCCATTGGTCATGAATCCGCGCGTATGGTATTGGCTGGAATGAGAGGTTTCAAGGAGGATTATATTTCCCATGTCACGGAACACAGATGTATCGGTTCTTTTGAACAGCCGATTCCGTGCGTGACCCTGTGCCCGGCCGGCGTGGATATTCCGGGTTACATAGCTTTAGCCGGGAGAGGGCGCTGTGAGGATGCGGTACGTCTCATCCGCAAGGATAATCCGTTCCCGACAGCCTGTGCGCTGATCTGTGAGCATCCGTGTGAAACGAGATGCCGGAGAAATATTATTGACGATTCCATCAATATCCGGGGAATGAAACGTTATGTGGTGGATAACGCGCCGGGCAATACGGTTCCGATTCCTGAGCGCGGGGAGGCTACCGGAAAGCGGGTTGCCATTATCGGCGGAGGTCCGAGCGGCCTGACAGCGGCGTATTTCCTTCAATTGATGGGTCATCAGTGTACTGTCTTTGAGGAAAAGAGTAAACTGGGGGGAATGCTTCAGTATGGTATTCCAAGCTATCGTTTTCCGCGGGAAAGGCTGAAAGAGGATATTGAAGCAATTCTTTCGGCGGGGATGGAAATCAGGCTGAATGCAAATGTGGAAACGGAAGAAATGAAAGCGATATACGGGGAATATGACGCAGTTTATGTGGCAATCGGCGCCCATTCCAATAAAAAGCTGAGAATGGACGGCGTAAACAGCAAAAATGTCATTTCGGCTGTCGACATGCTCCGTGCTATCGGAAACGGAGATTATCCGGACTTTACCGGAAAGCGGATCGTGGTTGTCGGCGGAGGAAATGTCGCGATGGACTGTGCCAGGACAGCCATGCGCGCAAATGCAAAAACGGTCAGCATTGTATACCGCAGACGTAAGGAGGACATGACAGCCCTTCCGGCTGAAATTGAAGGGGCAATTGCGGAAGGGATCGAGCTGGTTACATTGAAAGCGCCGCGCCGGGTGGAAGCAGATGAAAACGGGAATGCCTGCGCAATCTGGGTACAGCCTCAGATTATCGGGCCGGTGAAGGCCGGAAGGCCCGTACCGAGGAACGCCAATAAACCGGAACAGCGCCTGGAATGTGATATTGTACTGCTTGCAGTTGGACAGGATGTTGATTCAAAGCCGTTTGAGGAGTTTGGCCTGGAACTGAACAGAGGATGCATTGCGGCGAATGCTGCCGGCGCGGCAAGTATTTCCGGGATTTTTGCCGGAGGCGACTGCGTATCGGGTCCGGCTACCGTGATCAAAGCGATCGCCGCCGGAAAAGCAGCGGCGGCAAATATCGATGAATATCTCGGATATCATCACCCGATCACCTGTGATGTGGAAATTCCTGAACCATTGCTGAACAATAAAGCGCCTTGCGGCCGCGTAAATCTTGCCGAGGTTGAGGCGTGGGCAAGAAAACGGAATTTCAAGCCGGTAGAACTGCCGATGAGCAAAGAGGAGGCAATTCAGGAAGCAGGGCGTTGTCTGCGGTGCGACCACTATGGATGTGGAGTTTTGAGGGGAGGCAGAGAGGTAGAATGGTAAATCTGACAATTAATAACAGAAAAGTCCAGGCGCCAAAAGGCACGACAATTCTTGCGGCGGCGGCCGCCGCCGGCATAAAGATCCCTACGCTGTGTTATTTGAAAGGCATCAATGAGATCGCAGCCTGCCGGGTATGCCTTGTGGAAATTGAGGGAAAAGAAACGCTGGCAGCTTCCTGCAATACAGTTGCAGAGGAAGGTATGGTTGTTCATACAAACAGCAGTAAAGCCCAGGCGGCGAGGCGGATGAATTTACAGTTTATCCTGTCCCACCATGACGCCCACTGTGCATCCTGCGTCAGAAGCGGGAACTGTTCTTTACAGTCAGTTGCAAACGACATGAATATCGGGGACGTTCCGTTTGAATATGCTTATGAGCCGAATGACTGGACAAAGACGTTCCCGCTGGTTCGCGATGCAAGCAAGTGTATCAGATGTATGCGCTGCGTACAGATTTGTGATAAAGTGCAAAGCCTGAATATCTGGGATATTGTAAATACGGGTAAGCGTACAAGCGTTGATGTATCTAACAGAAAGAAAATCAAGGAGTCTGACTGCGCGGTCTGTGGACAGTGTATTACCCATTGCCCGGTCGGCGCATTGCACGAGAGAGATGATGTATCGAAAGTTATGAATGCCGTTCACGATCCTGATAAAATCGTTGTCGTACAGATTGCCCCGGCGGTCCGTGCAGCATGGGGAGAAGGACTTGGACTCCCGCGGAAAATGGCGACGGAAAAACGTATGGCGGCGGCAGTGCGTGCTCTGGGCGTTGACTATGTGTTTGATACGAATTTCTCTGCCGATTTGACAATCATGGAGGAAGGAAATGAATTTATTGAGAGAGTTACACATGCCTCCGAATATTCATGGCCGATGTTTACTTCCTGTTGTCCGGGATGGGTGCGTTTTATCAAGTCCCAGTATCCGGATATGGTGCAGAATTTGTCAACGGCAAAATCACCGCAGCAGATGTTCGGAGCTGTGGCTAAAACCTACTATGCGCAGCTTTTGGATGTAGACCCGTCCAGAATCTTCTGCGTTTCCATCATGCCCTGTGTGGCAAAGAAGCATGAGTGTGAGATTCCGGTTATGAACGATGCGGGAGCGGGACCGGATGTGGATGTTGCCCTGACGACAAGGGAGCTGGACCGTATGCTGAAGGCGGAGTTGATTACGCCGGCCATGCTGCCGGAGGAGGAGTTTGATATGCCTCTGGGCGTTGGCTCCGGTGCAGGCGTTATCTTCGGGGCTACCGGCGGCGTTATGGAGGCTGCTTTAAGAAGCGCTTACTATATTTTAAACGGCGAGAACCCGGATCCGGATGCGTTCAGTGTTGTGCGCGGTATGGACGGCATCAGGGAAGCAGAGGTGGAGCTGGCCGGTATCAAAGTAAAAGCCGCAGTCGTCAGCGGACTTGGAAACACAAGAAAGCTGATTGAAAAAATCAGGGCAAAAGAGGCAGAGTATCATTTTGTGGAAGTCATGGCATGTCCGGGAGGATGTGCAGGCGGAGGCGGGCAGCCAATCCTGGATGGTGTGGAATTGGCCGATGTGCGCGGGGCTAATCTGTATAAGCTGGATAAGAATAATCCCCTTCGTTTTTCCCATGAGAATCCGTCCGTGCTGAAATTGTATGAGGATTATCTGGAGAAGCCGTTATCCCGCAAAGCACATGAATTGCTGCATACGGACCACACTGCGTGGAAAATGCCGAATGAAGAATAAATAAAATAAAGTAAAACGAAACCAGAGGTTCCGGGCTGCTGCGGGCAGTCCGGGACTTTTTCCTTTCACGGGAAATTGCGAAGCAATTTCAGAAGATGAATATCAAAAGAAGGCAAAACATAAAATGTATCGAGTGCGGCCGGAAATTTGTGAGGGAAAAAGTGAGAAAAAAAAGATTGTTATGTATCTGCGTCGGCTATTTGCTGCTTTTCGTTTATTGTATTACCCCGGTAACTGTCCGGGCGAAAGAAGCGCAGCCTGTTTATCAGCCGGAACGGTTTTCGGATTTTCACGCAGGGGAACTTACCCTGTATGCAAAAAGCGCAGCGCTGCTGGATTGTACCAATGGGAGGATTTTATATGGAAAAAGCGCAAATACGCCGATGGCAAATGCGAGTACGACAAAAATTTTAACCTGCATTCTGGCGCTGGAAAGCGGAAAAACAGATGAGATTGTTACGGTATCTGATTATGCGTGCAGTATGCCGAAGGTGAAGATGGGATTTGCTTCGGGAGATACCTTTTATCTGAGAGATTTGTTGTATTCCCTTATGCTTGAGTCACATAATGATTCAGCGGCTGCCATCGCAGAATATGTAGGAGGCAGCGTGGAGCATTTTGCGAAAATGATGAATCAGAAAGCGGCGCAATTGGGATGCCAAAACAGCCATTTTGTCACACCGAACGGGCTGGACGGGGAGGACGCGGGAGGAATCCATTCCACAACCGCTTATGATTTGAGCCTCATCATGTCTTACTGTATTGAAAACCCGGAGTTTCTCGAAATCACACAGACTCCCTCAAAACAGATTCAGAATGTGGAAGGCACAAGAAGCTATTCCCTGACAAACCATAACGCGCTGCTTGGGATGGTGGACGGCGTAATTTCGGGAAAAACCGGATTTACTGCAAATGCAGGATATTGTTATGTGTGTGCTTACGAAAAGGATGGCAGAAAATATGCGCTGGCGCTTCTTGCCTGCGGCTGGCCGAATAATAAAACTTATAAATGGTCGGATGCGAAAAAACTGATTTCCTATGGGGACGGAAATTACGAACAAAAGACGCTGACCAGCCCGGGACAGGATATTTCAGTGCCGCTGAAGCAGGGAGTGTGCGTGAAAGACGGTTTTACATACCCCGGAGAAATTCATGCCGGTTCCGGGGATGCCGATATTCAGATTTTATTATCCGGGACGGATGAAATCACAACATCCCTTGAAGTTCCGGATATGATCACGGCGCCGGCAGAGGAGGGAACCGTAATCGGAAAAGAGACCGTTTATCTGAATCAGTGTCCCCTTTTGCAAAAAGATATCCGCCTGACAGAATCGGTTGAATATTTTGATTTTGGATGGTGCATTCGGACGGTTTTATGTCGTTTTTGGTATTGTCGAATTTAGCGAAAGTGGTATAATGAATTACAATGCATCTTTTCACAAGGCGGAGACAAAATGAATCAATCAAACGAACTAATCAATCGAATTAATGAGAGATACGCAGCAATGAGCAAAGGACAGAAGCTGCTGTCCACTTATATTACGGATAACTATGACAAGGCGGTCTTTCTGACTGCCGAAAAGCTGGGGAGAGTCGTCGGCGTCAGTGAATCCACCGTCGTGCGTTTTGCCACCCATCTGGGCTATAAGGGCTATCCTGAATTTCAGAAAGCGCTGGAAGAACTGGTGCGCAATAAATTAAATTCCATTCAGCGCATGGAAGTCACTTACGGAAGAATCAGCCAGTCAAAAATATTGGATACCGTGCTGCAGTCCGATGCGGAAAAAATAAAGAGTACGCTGGAGGACATCGACCAGAACGCATTTGAACTGGCGCTGGATATTATTCTGAATGCAAAACATATCTATATCGTGGGGATTCGAAGCTGTGCGCCCCTGGCGAGCTTTATGGCGTTTTATCTGAACCTTATTTTTGACAATGTGCATCTGCTTCATACAAACAGTTCCAGCGAGCTGTTTGAACAGATGGTCCGCATCGGCGAGGAAGATGTCATTATCGGTATCAGCTTCCCGCGGTATTCTATGCGCACATTAAAGGCGATGGAATTTGCCAACAACCGCAATGCGAAGGTCATCACACTGACAGACAGCGTCCATTCGCCGATGAATCTGTATTCCTCCTGCAACCTGATTGCGAAAAGCGATATGGCGTCCATCGTCGATTCCCTTGTGGCGCCTTTGAGCGTAATCAATGCGCTGATTGTGGCGCTGTGCATGAAAAAGCAGGATGAAGTTGCACAGACGTTGGAAATGCTTGAGGATATCTGGGATGAATATCAGGTGTATGAGAGCGATGAAATTAATTATATAGATGATCATCTGAAGATGAGATATGGAAAAGTGGAGGATATTGATGGGTAAAGCGGCTGTGGTTGGCGGCGGCGCGGCCGGCATGATGGCTGCTTTTGCAGCGGCCTTTTCGGGACATCAGGTGACGTTATTTGAACACAATGAAAAGCTTGGGAAAAAAATTTATATTACCGGAAAGGGCAGATGCAATCTGACAAATGCCTGTGATGTTTCAGATTTTTTCAATTATGTGATGCGCAATGCAAAGTTTTTGTACAGCGCCGTATATACTTTTGATAATCAGTCTGTGATGGATTTTTTTGAACGCCGGGGGCTGCGTCTGAAAGTGGAGCGGGGAAACCGTGTGTTCCCGGCTTCGGATCATTCCTCGGATGTGATTAAGGCGCTGACGAAGGCGCTGCGTCAGACGGGGGTAAAAGTGTATCTGAATGCGGAAGTGACGGAATTGCTTTCGGAGGACGGCAGGATTTGCGGGCTGAAATATGACAGCTTTGACACAGGGGAAAAGAAAAAATTATTTTACTGTGATGCGGTAATTATGGCGACCGGAGGAATTTCCTATCCGTCAACCGGCTCCGACGGCAGCGGCTGGACACTGTGCGAAAGCCTGGGCCATACGCTGACACGGGTTCGCCCGGCTTTGATTGGAATGACGGCAAAGGAGGATTATATAAAGGAATTGCAGGGCTTATCTCTGAAAAATATATCCTTTTTGGTCCGAAAGGGAAAAAAAGCGCTGTATGAGGAATTTGGCGAAATGCTGTTTACCCATCAGGGAATCAGCGGTCCGGTTGTACTGACGGCCAGCAGCCGGATACCGGATAAATATTTTGAGGAAGAGCTTGCCTTTGAGATCGATCTGAAACCGGCGCTGACCGAAGAACAGTTGGACAGGCGGATTTGGAGAGATTTTTCGGAAAGTCAGAACCGGCAGTTTAAAAATGCCGTCGGCAGGCTGCTCCCGGCAAAACTGCTCCCGGTTGTAATCGGGCTGTCCGGCATAGACCCGGAGAAAAAGGTAAATTCTGTTACAAAGGAAGAAAGAAGAAACCTTGTCCGGGCGCTGAAGCATTTTCCGGGGACAATTACGGGTCTGGGGAAGATGGAGGAAGCGATTATCACAAGGGGCGGCATCAAAGTGAAAGAGGTAAATCCGTCCACAATGGAATCAAAGCTCGTACAGGGGCTGTATCTGTGCGGCGAGATGCTCGATTTGGATGCCCTGACCGGAGGCTTTAACCTTCAGATTGCATGGTCCACCGGATATCTGGCGGGAATCAGCATCAGGGAAAATAACAGAAAGGATTTGAAAGCAGATGAGTTTTAATATTGCAATAGACGGACCGGCAGGCGCGGGAAAAAGCACGATTGCCAAAAAACTGGCGGAGAAAACGGCGTTTATCTATGTGGATACCGGAGCAATGTATCGGGCGATGGCTTACTATTTCCTGTCAAATAAGATTGCGTCTGATGACGAAAATGCACTGAAAGAGGCGTGTGAGAAAATCAGGATTGAGCTGGCATATGAGGGCGGCGTACAGAAAGTATTATTAAACGGCGCGGACATTTCCGGCGAAATCCGAAAGGAAGAGGTCGGCAATATGGCGTCTGCCACAAGCGGCTATGGATTTGTCCGGGCAAAGCTTTTGAGCCTGCAGCAGGACATTGCCGCAAAATGTAATGTGATTATGGACGGACGGGATATCGGAACCTGTGTGCTGCCGAACGCGCAGCTTAAAGTATATCTGACTGCGAGCGTAAAAACCCGTGCGCTGCGCAGATTTAGTGAATTGCAGGAAAAGGGCGAAGCATGTATTCTTCGGGATATTGAAAAAGATATTGAGGAAAGAGATTACCGGGATATGCATCGCGAAATCGCGCCCCTCAAAGCGGCTGATGACGCTAAAATACTGGATTCTTCCGCTTTGACAATCGGGGAGGCCGTTGAGGCTGTTTATCAGATGGCGGTGGAAGCAGGGCTTGGGGAGACGGACAGATTATGAGAGTGGAGCTGGCAGAAAAAGCGGGATTTTGTTTTGGCGTGAGCAGGGCGGTGGAAACCGTATACCGCGAGGCTGCGGATGAAAAATGTCCGGTCTATACGTATGGCCCGATTATTCATAATGAGGAAGTGACAGCCGATTTGGAGAGAAAGGGCGTGCGGGTGGTAAACTCCCTGGAGGATGCAAAAAGGCTGCCCGGGGGAACGATTGTGATACGCTCTCATGGCGTGACGAAAACAGAACAGGATAAGCTTGCGGCGATGGGATTCGGCGTTGTGGATGCCACCTGCCCTTTTGTAAAAAAGATTCATCATCTGGTCGAGGAATTTTCAGGAAAAGGATATTTTGTCATCATTATCGGAAGCGTGTCCCATCCCGAGGTGCAGGGTATTGTCGGATGGTCGAATCCGGAGCGCACAGCCGTAATCGGAACAGAGGAGGAAGCCCGGAATTTAAGAATTGACGGCGAAAAAAGAGTATGTATTGTATCTCAAACCACATTTAATTATAACAAATTTCAAGATTTAGTTGAAATTATACGAAAAAAAGGTTATGATAGAGTAGATACGATGAAAGACGGAAGAGAAATCATCGTTTACAATACCATATGCAGTGCCACACAGGAGCGCCAGAAAGCTGCGAGGGAGCTTTCCGGCAGAGTGGATGCGATGCTGGTTATCGGAGGGACAAGCAGTTCCAATACGCGTAAGCTGTATGAAATCTGCTCTGAGAATTGTAAAAATACTTACTTTATACAAACGAAAGAAGATTTGGAACATTCTGACTTTTCGCGTTTCGGCTACGTAGGTATTACAGCAGGGGCGTCAACCCCAAATAATATTATTGAGGAGGTTCAAAAGTATGTCAGAGATGAGCTTTGAACAAATGTTGGAAGAATCTTTAAAAACTATCAGAAATGGAGAGGTAGTCGAAGGCACTGTTATAGATGTGAAACCGGATGAAATTATCCTGAATATTGGCTATAAGTCTGACGGTATTATTACACGCAGCGAATATACAAACGATTCCAGTGTTGATTTGACAACCGTAGTTTCCGTTGGTGACACGATGGAAGCAAAAGTGCTGAAAGTGAATGACGGTGAAGGCCAGGTGTTGCTTACATACAAACGCCTTGCCGCAGAAAAGGGAAGCAAACGTCTGGAAGAAGCTTTCCAGAACGGCGAAGTTCTGAAAGCGCCTGTTGCGCAGGTATTGGACGGCGGTTTAAGCGTTGTTCTGGATGAGACAAGAATCTTTATTCCGGCAAGTCTGGTATCGGATATTTATGAGAGAGATCTCAGCAAATACAAAGATACGGAGATTGAATTTGTACTCACCGAGTTTAATCCGAGAAGGAGACGTATCATCGGCGACAGAAAACAGCTTCTGGTTGCGGAGAAAGAGCGCAGACAGAAAGAACTGTTAGAGAGAATCAATGTCGGTGATGTCATTGAGGGAACTGTAAAGAATATCACGGATTTCGGCGCGTTTATTGATCTGGGCGGAGCTGACGGACTTCTTCATATTTCCGAGATGTCCTGGGGCAGAGTAGAGAATCCGAAGAAGATTTATAAAGTAGGACAGATTGTAAAAGTATTCATCAAGGATATCAAGGATACAAAGATTGCCCTGAGTGTGAAGTTCCCGGAGGAGAATCCGTGGAACAATGCGGCTGAGAAATATGCTGCGGGCACGATTGTCACAGGAAAAGTTGCACGTATGACAGACTTTGGAGCATTTGTTGAGCTGGCTCCGGGTGTTGATGCGCTGCTGCATGTATCCCAGATTTCCAAAGAGCATGTAGAGAAACCGGCTGATGTTTTAAGCATTGGACAGGAAATTGAGGCACAGATTGTGGACTTCAATGAGGCCGACAGAAAAATCAGCCTGAGCATCAAAGCGCTCACACAGAATGAAGCTGTTGAAGAAGAGACAGCAGAGGAAGAATAATTACACAGTGAAAACATAAGGGGGATGCGCCGCATCCCCCTTTATAATGTCTGCAAAAACAACAGAAGAAAATCATAGAATTTTGCGTATTGCTCTTTTGGGATGATAATATCTGCTGCGGGCTGTTCCTTCAAAGAACAGGGAAGTTCCATATAACTATGCCTGTCGGAATAGTCCGTTTTCAGCTCACAGGACGCATCAGGTGCGTCGACAGCCAGATAGAAGCATTCCTTTTCGATAAAACAATTTTCCCGTGTGGCCTTCTGCCGATGACCTGCATCCACATATGCTCCGACGCTTTTATGAACAATGCTGCCTTCCTCCGGCAGATAGTAATAATTTTTATAATCAGGAAAGTAATGCCTCAATTTCCCGAAACGGACGGGAAACTGAATCAGGGCGCTGTCCTGCCCAAGAAGCAGCTTCGCATCTTCTGTCAGGAGACGGATGCTTTGCGGCAGGGGGGATTCCAAAGCCAGAATAAAATTTATAAAAAGATTTTCCCCATCACGTTCGAAGGCGATATCCCGTATTGCAAAATTTCCATCGAGAAAACGGCGGTAGGATAAAAGCTCCAGCAAATCATACATGCCCTTTACATCTTCATAGTTATGTGTAAAAAGAAGATGAAGGCTTTCGGGGGAAGGATTTTTTATGTATCCGGTATAGACGCGGATCAGCTCGCCCCCGCTGTAGGTGTCCTCTCTGGAACAGCCGAGAAACTGTTCCAGGGATTTTTGTTTATAGCTGTTTAAGCGAAGGAGCGGTTTTAGCTGTCTTGCCTCGCGGTAAAGGTCAATAAAATCTGTACCGGAAAAAGGATGTTCCATATGATAATGCGCATATCTCTTTTTTAAAAAAGGAATATCGAAGGTTGTCCCGTTAAAGGTGATGACCAGGGAATGCCCTGCAAGTAAAGCGGAGAGCTGTTTCAGGAGTTCCGGCTCATCGGATTGCCGCTCCGCAAACAGCAGGCACAGGCTGATATTTTCCGGTGTCAGGAAGGAGCATCCGATGCAGTAAATGAAATTATTTGCAGGAGATAACCCGGTAGTTTCTATATCCAGCAGCATCATATCCGGTCTGAAAAATGAGCGGGCG